>JAURVW010001274.1 GCA_030655275.1 Solirubrobacteraceae bacterium | reverse complement strand
CGGGTCCTCGTTCTCCGATCTGCAGTGGGTGATCGACGCCTACGCCCTCGGGCTCGCGGCCTTGCTGCTCACCTGGGGCGGGATCGCCGACCAGATCGGCCGCAAGAAGGTCTTCCTGATCGGCCTCGCGGGCTTCACCGTGGCGTCGCTGCTCTGCGCGCTATCGACCACGCCGCTCATGCTCAACCTCGCGCGCGGGCTCCAGGGCCTCGCCGCCGCTGCGATGTTCGCGACCTCGCTGGCCCTGCTCGCGTCGACGTTCCATGGCAAGGAGCGCGGCACGGCGATCGGCATCTGGGGCGCGACGACGGGTGCGGCGGTCGCGATCGGCCCGGTCGTCGGCGGCGTGCTCCTCGAGGTCGCGACCTGGCACTGGATCTTCCTCGTGAACCTGCCGATCGGCCTCATCGCGATGGCGATCGCCTGGCGCACCGTGCACGAGTCCAAGAACCCCCACGCGAAGGGCCTCGACCTGCCCGGCGCCGTCACCTTCTCGCTCGGCCTCTTCCTCCTGATCTTCGGGCTCGTGCGGGGCAACGCGGAGGGCTGGGGCAGCGCGATCATCGTCGCGTCGCTCGGCGCAGGCCTCGCCCTGATCGTCGCGTTCCTCGTGATCGAGTCGCGCAGCCCGAAGGCGATGTTCGACCTCACGCTCTTCCGCAACCGCTCGTTCGTCGGCGTCTCGATCGCGGCGTTCTCGCTGTCGGCGGGCATGTTCGCGCTGTTCCTCTACATCACGCTCTGGCTCCAGAACAGCCTTGCGCTCTCCCCGCTGGAGGCGGGCGTGCGGATCCTCCCGCTGACGCTCCTCTCCTTCTTCGCCGCGCCGATCGCGGGACGGTTGTCGTCCCGCATCTCGCCGGGGATCCTGATCGCCGTCGGGCTCGGCCTGGTGGGCGTTGGCGTGCTCACCCTGCGCATGGTCGATGCCAGCTCGGAGTGGACCGCCATGCTGCCCGGTTTCATCCTGTGCGGCCTCGGCATCGGCATCACCAACCCGCCCCTCGCAGCGACGGCCGTCGGCGTGGTCGACGTGCGCCGCGCCGGCATGGCCTCGGGCATCAACAACACCTTCCGTCAGGTCGGCATCGCGATGGGCACGGCGGCGTTCGGCGCGCTCATGGCGGCGCTGATGGAGAAGAACTACGTCGACCGCCTCACCGGCGGCGGCACGCTCCAGATGCTGCCCCCGGAGGTCTCGGGCGACGTCCTCACCCAGGCTCCGCCGCAGCTCATCCAGCATCTCGGCCGGGCCGAATTCGTCGGCGCCTACACCGACTCCCTCGACACGGTCTTCCTGATCGCCGGGATCCTCGCGCTCGTGGCGGCCGCGCTCTGCGCCGTCCTGATCCGCAAGTCCGACATCACCGCCGCCGCGGCGCTCTCCCACGGTCAGCCCGGAGGCGCCCCGGCCGGCCCGGGCGAAGCCGGCGCCAAGGGCGGAGAGCCCGAGGCGCCGGTCCCGGCCGTCGGCTAGACCCGCGTCGTCGTCCGACCGCCGGCCGCGTTCCCGGTCAGACACCTCCGGTTGGGTCGACGCGGGCTGGCGGCCTCGTAGTCGCCTGCCCCGAAGTCCGTTTCAGCCGGGGCGTGCCTCGCTCCCTGGCCCGGCGGCGCCGCATCCAGCGCTGGCCCACCCGCCAGCGCCCTGCTAGACCCGCCTGATCAGCGTGGCCGTGCCGATCCCTCCGGCCGTGCACATCGTCGAGAGGCCGAGTTCGCCGTCGGAGCGTTCGAGCTCGTGCACGAGGGTCGTGATGAGGCGGGCCCCGGAGGCGCCGAGCGGGTGACCGAGCGCGAGGGCGCCGCCGTTCACGTTGACCTTGTCGAAGTCCGGCTGGAGCTCGTGGCGCCAGGAGACGACGACGGACGAGAACGCCTCGTTGATCTCGATGCGGTCGAGGTCGCCGATGGCCAGGCCGTTGCGCTTCAGGATCGCCCGGGTCGCCGGGATCGGACCGGTGAGCATGATCACCGGATCGACGCCCACGAGCACGTGGTCGACGATCTCCGCCCGGATCGGCAGCCCGAGCCGCTCGGCCGCCTCACGCGACGCGAGGACGACGGCCGCGGCCCCGTCGGAGATCTGCGACGAGGTGGCCGCCGTGATCACGCCGTCGGGCTTGAACGCTGGCTTCAGACCCGCAAGCACCTCGAGCGTCGTGCCCGGACGGATGCCCTGGTCGGTGGCGACGAGTCCGCCCGGCGTCTGCACCGGCGTGATTTCGCGCTCGAACACGCCCCCGGCCACCGCCGCCGCGGCCCGCTCCTGCGACAGGACGCCCAGCTCGTCGAGCTCCTGGCGGCCCAGTCCCCAGCGTTCGGCGATCAGCTCGGCCGACAGCCCCTGCGGCGTGAGCGCGTACCGCTCGAGCAGCTCCGGCGTGAAGGGGATGCCGAGCTCGGGATCCCGCACCCCGGCACCCATCGGCACGCGGCCCATGTGCTCGACGCCCGCCGCGAGCACCACGTCATGCACGCCCGCCGCGATCTGCGCCGCGGCGAGATGGACGGCCTGCTGCGACGAGCCGCACTGCAGGTCGATCGTCGTCGCGGGCACCTCGACCGGGAAGCCGGCCTGCAGCCAGGCGTTACGGGCGATGTTGTTGGACTGCTCGCCGACCTGGGTCACGGCACCCGAGATCACCTCGCCCACATCGGCGGGATCGACCCCGGCTCGCTCCAGCGCGCTGGCGTAGACCGTCGCCAGGAGGGTGCTCGGGTGGACGTCCGTGAAGATTCCGACCTCGCGCTTGCCGCGACCGATGGCCGTTCGCGTGGCGCCGACGATCACGACGTCGCGGGGGGACTTGGACTGCTTGGTGCTCATGACGGGTTGCGTCTCCTCTGAGGATCCCGGCTGGTCGCCCGGCGCCTGTCGCCGGACCGATCCACCGTGTGTCCTCGTCGATGGTGAGCGGCCACGATGATTTGCCGACCGCTCGGTAGCTAATTTAGCAACCGACCGTTCGCTACTCTGTGATGTATGGCAGGACGGCGATCCGACGAACACGCCCGCGCCACGCGCGCGAGGATCCTCCGCGAGTCGCTGGAGCTCGCCTCCCACGTGGGCTTCGACGGCATCACCATCGGCGGCCTGGCGAAGCAGCTCGACATGTCGAAGGCCGGCGTCCTCGGGCACTTCGCCTCGAAGGAGGAGCTCCAGCTCGCCGTGCACGCCGAGGCCGCCGCGACCTTCAAGCGGGAGGTCGTCGACCGCGGCCGCGAGCACCCGCCGGGCATCCAACGGCTTCTGGCGTTCTGCTCGCTCTGGGCCGACTTCATCGAGTCGCCGCCGTGGTCGGGCGGCTGCATCCTCACCGCAGCGTCGTTCGAGTTCGATGCCCAGCCGGGCCCCGTCGCCGCGCGCACGCGCGAGGGCATGGTGAGCTGGCGCTCGGCGATCCAGCGCCAGGCTCAGATCGCGATCGACGACGGCGACCTCCCCCGCGAGCACGACGCCGCCCAGGTGGCGTTCGTGATCGTCGCGATGGTCACCGGCACGATCCAGGCCATCCAGACCCACCGCGACCCCACGGCCTGCGACCGACTGCGTACCGCCCTGGCCGTGCAGTTCGGCCGGCCGATCGCTACGGCCTGACGGCGTGGCCAGCACGGAAGAGATCTTCCTTCTGGATCCACCGGTTTGTTGAGTCGCAAGTTCATCTGAGCGGTTCAGATGAATTTGTGACTCAACAAACCGGTAGATCGCCGCTGCCGGTCTTGCCGTCGTTGCCGGTCTTGCCGTCGTTGCCGGTCCGGCCGATCGCGACGGCCTGAACCAGAGGAGGGCCGCGTGTCCTCGGAGAAAGGTCACGCGGCCCTACCTGGTTGGTCCCGAAGGCGCTGTGTCCCGCAGCGCAATCGGTTGATCGGCGCGCCCATGTCCCGTGGGCGCATCCGTGTGTTCCGCTACGTCTTCCTCGTTCTGAAGGAAGCCGTGCCGGTCGTGGTGACGCCCCCCGACGTCGCCTTCGCCGACACGATGTAGCGAACCTTGTTGCGGCCCCTGCCATCGCCGGCGCGCGTGATCGCGGCCTCCTGCGATGCGGTGAGCCGCCAAACTGTGGTGTGGACGGTGCCCTTCGCATTGCCCGGTGCGGGCCGGACCGAGACCGACGTGCTGCGAGCGAGCACCCTGTTGCCCTTCTTGACCAGCAGGAAGCGCGGCGCGAGCGTGCATTCGGCGCTGCAGGCGGCGACGGCGACCAGGCGGCGCGTCGCGCGCTTCTTCGTGAGCGTGGGCCGGGCCTGCGGCGTGAACGTGAGCTTGGCGCCGCACGCGGGCAGCGCGTAGGAGATCACCTCGGTGCCGCGGGACGTCTTGACCCGCAGCCGGGAGACGACGACCGTGCACTTGCCGGCCTTCAGTGGCCGCGCGAACTTCGTGTACTCGGTGCCGATGCCCAGGTTCAGCCGGGCCTTGCCCTCCGTGCTCTGGATCGAGACCGACCCGGGCTGCAGGGGTACGACACCGTCGTCGCCCGTGTCGACCACGCCGTTGCCGGTGACCTCGCAGTCGGTCGAGCAGCCGATCTCGATGTGGAGACCGGAGTCGTCGAGGGTGATGCCGGCGGGCAGGATCCCGGCGACCTTCAGGCGCACGTCGACGCCGAGCCGGCCGGCGATCCCCGCGAGCGAGGTGACCAGGGGCTGGATCGGCAGCCGCACGCCCTCGGGCGCGGTGCCGCTGGGCAGGATGGTGCTGACGCCCGCCAGGAGATCGTCGACCGGCGGCAGGCTCACCTCGGCGGAGACGTCGGCGGAGACGTCGGCGGCAGCGTTGACCTGCACGGAGGCGGCGTCGATGGGCACGTCCGGGGTGCCGAACGAGATCTTCGCGGAGTCGATGGCGCCGAGGAAGACGTCGTTCGGGCTGGCGTCGGTGGCGTTCGAGGAGCCGACCGAGAAGGCGACCGTGTCGCTCTCCGGACTGCTCACGTCGACCGTGTTGGCGCCGGAGCCCGGCTCGATCCGGTCGGCGCCGAGGCCGCCGATGAGGAGGTCGTCGCCACCGAAGCCGAGCAGGGTGTCGTCGCCGCCCTCGCCGGCGAGCACATCGGCTCCGTCACCGCCTTGGAGGTGGTCGTTGCCGGCGCCGCCGTCGAGTTCGATGGGCAGGGCGGAGAACGGTGCGGCTCGGGTGCCCAGGGCGTTGAGGGCGAGCGGACGCGTGACCGTGTCGTCCTTGTCTCCGAGGTCGATGGTCATCCGTCTGACGGCCGAGCGATCGCAGAGGATCGCGGTCGGGTCGGAGAGGATCAGGAGGGTGGGGTGGGTGCAGCCCGCGGGCGCGTTGATCGGCGCGTCGGTGTCGACGAGCACCTTGTCCAGGCCCGGCAGGCCCAGCGGATTGGAGAGCTCGCCGACCGTCATCACGGCGGCATTGCCGGCGCTGTCCTGGATCGAGAGCTCACCCGCGACGAGCGTCGCGTTGCTCGCCGATGCAGGCGCCGCGAAGGCCAGCGCCACGAAGGTGCTGCCAGCCGCGAGCAGGCCGGTGCGGCCGAGGCGGATGTGGGTGATCGTGCGGGACATGAAGGCGTTGGCGAGACGGGCGACCGCGGGACGCGGTCTGCTGTCACTTACTGATTCGACCAGTTGATCAGAGAATCCAGTTACTGAACGCGCGTATCGTCAATTTCTGGACGGGTGACCGACCGTTTCGGCGCCCGTCGCCGTCCGGCGAAATCTCCCGTGGCTGCTGGGATTCCTCCTGGGGCATGAACGGCGGATGACCGTGCCGGCTCCCCCCGGAGCCCGCACGGTCATTCGCTGTTGCCGGACCTGTCTACTCCCCCGAGTGCGGGTCCGGTTCTGTTGGCGGGTGGCGCTGCTCCCCCGAGCTGGCTCACCGTGGACCGTGATGCTCCCCCGAGCCGGTCCCGGTCGCGCTCGCTCCCCCGAGCTGCGCGACCGTTCGCCTTCCGCAGGGGTGCGCCGCTGGCGGCGCTCCCCGAGGCTTTCCCCTACTTCGTCCGCGTGCGGAACGAGGCAGTGCCGGTCGTCACGATCCCCCCCGAGCTGGCTCGGGCCGAGACGACATAGCGGACCTTCTTCGAGCCGTGGCGGACGGCGCGCGAGATCGCGGCCTCCTGCTTGGCCGAAAGCTTCCAGATCGTGGAGTGGTCGGAGCTCGAGCCCGGGATCTGCGACACGCGCGAGGCGCCGTCGATGCGGGCGAGCACCTTGTTGCCGGACTTCACCAGCAGGAACCGCGGCTTGATCGCGCAGGCCTTGGTGCAGCTGACCATCGTCTTGATGCGGCGCGTGGCCTTCTCGGCGGTGACGACCGGGCGGCGCTCCGTGGAGAACGTGACCTTCGAGCCGCAGATCGGAGCGTTGAAGCTCTTCATCTCGTCGCCGTCGGCCGTCTTCACGCGGACGCGGAACTTCACCGTGACGCACTTGCCCTTCGCGAGCAGGCCGGCGACGTTGGTGTAGTCCGGACCGACGATCTTGAGGTTCCGGACGAGCTTGCCGAGGTCGGCGGAGCCGAGCGCGGTCGACGGGTCGAGCTTGATCGTCTGGCCGTTGCCGAGGTCGATCTCGCCCTCGACGAGCTCGCAGGTGGCGCCTTCGGCGCATCCCACGTCGAGACGGAGGTTGCCGTCGGAGCGGAGGTCGACCGTCGGTGTGGTCTCGTTCGTGCTGGTGCCGCCGCCCGTCGGGATGCGGATGACCGGCGGCTTGAACGGCTTCGGGGTGGGCGTCGGCGTGGCGGCGGGTGTGTCGCCACCGGTCTGCGTGGAGGTGTCCGTGGTCGGAAGGTCCGGGGTGGTGATCTCGGGCGTCGTGACCGCCGGGGACTTGACCTCGGGCGTGCTGATCTCCGGCGTGGTACCGACCGGCGTGGTGATCGGCGGGACCGTGACCGACGGGACCGTGATCTCCGGGATGGTGATGGGCGGGATGGTGATGCCGGGCAGCGAGATGCCCGGGAGCTCCGGCAGCGTGATCGCCGGGATGGTGATCGGCGGGACCGTGATGACGGGCTCGGTGGCGGTGGCCGCGTCGGTGGTCGTGGGCGTGGTGATGGCCGGGGTCGTGACCGCCGGGGTCGTGACCGAAGGCGTGGTGATGGCCGGCGTGGTGCCGATGGGCGTGGTGATCGGCGGGACCGTGACGGACGGGACCGTGATCTCCGGGACCGTGATCGGCGGGACGTTGATGCCCGGGATCGTGAGGTTCGGGACGCTGACCGTCGGCGAGGTGCCGGGGACCGCGAGCTCGGGCGTGGTGACGGCCGGGGTCGTGAGCTCGGGCGTGGTGATCGTCGGCGTGGTGCCGACGGGCGTCGTGATGGGCGGGACCGTCACGCTGGGGACGGTGATCGGCGGGACCGTGGCGGCCGGGACGTTGATGCCCGGGACCGTGAGGTTCACGTCGAGGAGGTTGGAACCGCCGACGCCGACGTTCAGGTTCGTGCCGCCGAGGTTGACGCCCAGGTTGATTCCCGGGGTGCTCGTGGTGGTCGTCGCGGCCGAGGCGACGGCCGGCGAGGCGATGGTGGCGAGGACGGCACAGGCGACCGCGGCGCGGAAGCGCGGGCGGCGGTTCGCCGGTGGCATGGGGAGGCGCTTGGGGGTCATGTGAGGCAGCGTGGGGGTCGGAAGATGAGGCGTTGGGTATGGAGCGAAAACTGCTCCTGCCCCGAGGTTGGACCAGCTGTCGGCCCGGCAGTTCAGAAACATGAATTGCTGAACGCTCGTACCACCGATTTCTGGACATCTGGCCGATCCACCGCTCAAGCGTTGGACCGATCTGCCCAGACGCCGTAAGCCAGATGGCCTAGGCCGATCGGCCGATCGTTGCGTATGCAAATATCCCGAACCCGGTTCGCGGTACGAAAAATCGTGAACGCCCGAGATCTGGGGCGTTCTCTATCACTGCGTGACGTAGCGGCCGGTTCGTTCGGCTCCGGTCAATACCTCGTAAAACGTTGTAATGGCGGGGGTTTCCGTTTGCCGATACGTGTCGGGCGCCACGGAGACGCCCCTCTCGAGGCGCCACCTCCCTGAACGTTGACGCGCCACGAGCTCGTAAGGAACGACGATCGTTCAAGCCGCGTCCGCAGGCGCCGTGCCGCTTCGCTGCGGTGGCCGGTTGGGCCTCGTGCCCTACCGGTACGTTGAGCACATGACGGTGCTGAAGACGGGTCGGGCCAACCTCCTGCGCGGGCGGGAGTCGGTCGGAGGCAAGCTCGAGCTCGACGGCAAGCAGCTGCGGTTCGTGCCGCATGATCTGAACGTGCAGCGCGACCAGGTGGCGCTCTACATCACCGACATCAAGCAGCTGCGTCCCGCCTGGACGAAGTTCCTCGGGATCGTGCCCCTGGCTCCCAACGGCCTCGACGTCGAGATGCGCAACCGCGAGGTGTGGCACTTCACGGTGGGCGGCCGCAAGGACTGGATCCGTGAGATCGAAGCCGTCTTCGACGACACGCGCACGCGCTGAGCGCAGGCCCGCGCCCTAGCGTCGGGGCCATGCCGAAGCTCACCGTCATCATCGCGTCGACCCGCCCCGGGCGCCAAGGCCTCGCCATCGGAGAGTGGTTCGCCGCGTATGCGGCGCAGGACGGGCGCTTCGACGTGTCGACCGTCGATCTGGCCGAGCTCGACCTCCCGCTGATGGACGAACCCAACCACCCGCGCATGGCGCGCTACGAGCACGACCACACGAAGGCGTGGAGTGCGACGGTCGCGGGGTCCGATGCGTTCGTCTTCGTCACGCCCGAGTACAACCACTCCTTTCCCGCGCCCCTCAAGAACGCCATCGACTACCTCCACAACGAGTGGGC
Source organism: Solirubrobacteraceae bacterium (assembly GCA_030655275.1). Taxonomy (GTDB): domain Bacteria; phylum Actinomycetota; class Thermoleophilia; order Solirubrobacterales; family Solirubrobacteraceae; genus JAGIBJ01. The sequence goes on along the minus strand of JAURVW010001274.1, from coordinate 1,603 downwards.
GTACAAGCCGGTCGGCTTCGTCTCCTACGGCGGCGTGGCCGCGGGCACGCGTGCGGTGCAGGCGCTCAAGCCCGTGGTCAGCGTGCTCAAGGGCGTGCCGGTCACGGAGGCCGTCTCGATCCCGTTCTTCTCCCAGTTCATCGACGACGACGGCGTGGTCCAGGCCAACGAGGTCATGACCCAGGGTGCGACGGCGATGCTCGCCGAACTCGAGCGCATCGAGGCGTCGCTGCGGCCACTGAGGTCCTGAGGGATCGGCCCTTCGGAGTAGTCGAGTCGGCCGACCGAGGGGGCGCTGCCGCGCCGGGCGGCGTGTTCCAGCCGCCGATTTCGCGCTGACGAGTTTGTTCTGTACAAACGAGACCAGCCCGCAAAGGCGACCAGATCGGTTTGTTCGCGAGCCTGCAGAACCGGTCGCGTTTGTACGGATGTCGAATGGGGAGCGGACGGGACCGACTTAGCGTCCCGGCCGTCGAGGCGATGTCACCGCCTCGATGCGCGTCTGCCCGGCGCGGTCCCCCCACCCACATCCGAGGAACGATCTCTTGATCAGGTCCAACACGCGCGGCTCGTCGCCGCGCTGGCGGCGGTCCCACGCCGCCATGGCGAGCGCCGCGCTCGCCGCCACCGCGGCGGCGCTCACCGCCGCTCCGGCTTCGGCCACCACGTACGTGCCGCTGCTCAGCGGCGACCGCATCGGTGTGCAGGACGCCGCTGCCCCGGGCCTCGACACGGGCTCCATCCGCAACACGACCGCGCAGGCCCTCACGGGCTTCGGCGGCCTCAAGCTGCGGGTCTCCGGAAGCACGCTGACCGCGAAGGAGAAGACCTTCAACGGCGAGCTCATGCGCGGCTTCGGCCTGCAGTACGACGGCTACGACCGGTTCCGCACGACGAAGGCCGTCCCGCTCGGCGGCGTGTCGACCTCGCGCTCGATCCGCGTGAACCGCGACGCCAACTGGTTCCGCTACTTCGACTCCTTCACCAACACGACCTCGCACGTCGTCACGGCGGAGGTCGTCTTCGGCGGCCAGACCGGTTGGAACACCGCGATCACCACCGGGGCAGGCGGCACCAACAACACCCAGGTCGTCGACACCACCGACGGCGACACCCTCGTCGAGACCTCCGACACGTGGGTCGAGGTGGCCAGCGCGGCCACGAAGGCCGGTCCCTCGGCGTTCGGTCCGTCGGCCGTCGTGGTCGGCTCCCCGACCGTCGGCTTCGGCGCGTCGTCGAACTTCCTGCGGGATTCGTTCAACCAGACGATCGCCACCTCCGGCCACGAGGGCAACTTCACCGGCTACAAGAACACCTTCACGCTGCAGCCGGGTGAGACGAAGTCGCTCCTGCGCTACGTCGTCACCGGCATCTCCGAGACGCGCGCGCTCAGCACGGGCGCGGCGATCCCTGCGGCCGGCACGCAGATCACGCAGGTCGCGACCGACGCCGGCACCCTCGCCGGCGCACCGGTCGTCGACGATCTCACCGCCGCGCAGAAGTGCTCGACGGTGAACTGGACCCCGGCCTCGCTCGGCGGCGCGCTCAACTGCGCCCTCGTCACGCCGCTGGATCCGGACGTCGCCCGCCAGGTGATCGAGCC
>JAURVW010001273.1 GCA_030655275.1 Solirubrobacteraceae bacterium | reverse complement strand
ATCGCCGACGGCATCGCGCACGACAACACGATGCTCGAGGAACGCGGGCGCCTGCTGCCGACGCTCGGCACGGTGCTCGATGCCGTCAACCACGCCTCGACCGAGCAGCGCAGCGCGATCGACGCGCTGGTGGGATCGTCGGCCGATCTGCTGGAGCGCGTCGGCAGCCGCTTCGGCGCGACGCTCGAGGCCGAGACCGGCCGCCTGAACGAGGTCGCGGCGCAGCTCACCGGCAGCGCGGTCGAGGTCGCGAGCCTGGGCGAAGCCTTCGGCCTCGCGGTGCAGCTCTTCAGCGCGTCGAACGACAAGCTCGGCGCGCAGCTGCAGCGCATTGAGGCGGCGCTTGCCAAGTCGACCGCGCGCAGCGACGAGCAGCTCGCCTACTACGTGGCGCAGGCGCGCGAGGTGATCGACCTCAGCATCCTGTCGCAGAAGCAGGTCGTCGAAGACCTGCAGCGGCTCGCCAAGGGCCGTGAACTCGCCGGAAGCGCCGCGTGATGGTCGACGAACTCGATGGCGGCATCGAGCCGACGGTGCCGGTCTGGGCCGTCTTCGGCGACCTGATGGCCGGCCTGCTCGGCGCCTTCGTGCTGATCCTGGTGTGCGCGCTCGGCCTGCAGATGGACCTGGCGGCGAAGCTCGAAGCCGAGGTGCAACAGCGGCGCGCCGAGGCGCAGCGCCTGCAGGCCTTGGAGGAGGCGCTCGCCGGCCCGCTCGCCGCCGGGCGGGTGACGCTCGCCAACGGCCGCATCGGCATCAGCGGCAACCTGCTGTTCGCGTTCAATTCAGCCGAACTGCAGCCCGAGGGCCGGCAGGTGCTGAAGAGCGTTGCCGCGCCGCTCGCGGCCTACCTGAAGGCGCGCAACCAGATCCTGATGGTCAGCGGCTTCACCGACGACCGCCAGGTGCGCGGCGCCGCCAACCGGCCGTTCGCCGACAACTGGGAGCTCTCGGCGCAGCGCGCATTGACGGTCACGCGCGCGCTCATCGAAGAGGGCCTGCCGTCGTCGTCGGTGTTCGCGGCGGCGTTCGGTTCGGAGCAGGCGGTCGCCTCGAACGCCGATGCCGACGGCCGCTCGAAGAACCGGCGCGTCGAGATGGCGCCGACGCCGCGGCCGACGAACGGCGTCGCCAAACCGTGACCGAACCCGCGGCGCCGAACCCAGACGCGGCGGACCCCGTCGCGACGCTCGCCGGCTGGCGCGCGCGCGGCGAGCACCTATTCGA
>JAURVW010001261.1 GCA_030655275.1 Solirubrobacteraceae bacterium | reverse complement strand
CCAGCGCGGGCGCCCAGGCGTCGGCGGCGCGATCGGGAACCCGGCGAGGAGGAAGCGCGGCGGGGGCGGGGTGCCCCACTGGTTGATCGCGCTCAGGCCCACGCCCCAGTCGCGCGGCACGTACGCGTCGGCCGTCATCTGGGCGATCTCCGAGCAGCACTCGATCATCGCGCCGTCGGCGTCGTCGAAGTAGAGGAAGTGGTTGTTGCCGGGCCCGTGCCGGCTGGGCCCCCAGGTGCACTTGCGACCGGCGAAGTCGCGGAGCCGGTCGGCCACGCGGCCGACCCCGTCGAGGCTGTCGTAGGTGTAGGCGTAGTGGGAGAGTTCGGCGCGCGGGGCGCGGACGAGCGCGATGCCGTGGTGGTCCTCGTCGCAGTGCCACCACGAGGCGAGGAACCCCATCCGGTCGGAGAAGCGAAAGCCGAGTCCGTGCTCGAGGAACCGCTCCTCCCGGCCGAGCCTGGGGACCTTGCAAGACACGTGCTCGAACTTCACGGGGCGATCGCCGGCCGGCGGCTCCGAGACCGTCTCCATGCCGCAGTACAGCTTGTAGACGTGGCCGCCCGGCGAGCGCACCCTGCGGGCGCGATCGATCCCCGGCTCCCCGTCGTACACGCCGCCGAGGAGGACCCCGCCGGCGGCGGTCAGCCGGCCCGCGGACGCCTCGAGCGTCGCGGCGTCGGCGACCTCGACCGCGAGATGCTCGTAGCCGGCGGCCGAGCGGTCCTCGACCAGGATGAGCTCGTGGTGGCGCTCGTTGCAGGTGAGGTAGCTCACGCCGCCGGTGCGCTCGGTCTCCACGAGCCCGACGACCTCCTGCTGGAAGGCGACGGCGGCGTCGAGATCGCGGACGCGCAGGGCGATGTGTCCGATGCGGGTGACCATGCTTCAGTGGCTCCTGATTGAGAGGTGGGCGACCACGCGTGCCAGCGCCGCAGCCGGGCGGAAGTCGCGTTGGTGCTCGTCGAGGAAGGCCTCGATGGGGCGGGGATGCTCGCCGGTGAGGCGCAGGACGTGGTCGGTGACGGCGCCGTCGGCACCGGAGCGGAAGTACGCAGCCATCCGCAGCGCGTGGTCGATCTCGTCGTCGGTGGCGCCTCCACGGGCGAGTGCGCGCCCCGCCAGCCGAGGCGGGACGGGGAGGTAGCGCACGCCGAGGTGGGCGGCGATGGATGCGAACGTGACCGGGCGCGGGCCGGTGAGGTGCCACGCCCCATCGACGGGATCCGGGTCGACGAGCGCGGCGACCGCGCACGCGGCGACGTCGCGGACGTCGACCATCGCGATCGCCGCGCCGCCGAAGGGCGCCGCCAGGATGCCGGTCGAGGCGACGGTGCTCGCCATCGTGCCAAGCAGGTTCTGGGCGA
>JAURVW010000132.1 GCA_030655275.1 Solirubrobacteraceae bacterium | reverse complement strand
CCTTTGTTTTTGTTATAATTTATTTTGTATTTAGCATTTTTGTTTGCTTTGATGAAAAACACACGCCGAAAGCCATTTTGTTTCGTGTTTGACGGAAACAACTTTACTGTTTTGCTCAATTTCGTAAATTTGACTCTTTGCATTTCAATTTGATATACTTTCATAGTAATCATTCACCAACATATTGTTGTAAGCGAACTTGCGGACACCGTTCCGCTTTTTCAGGATCTAGCACTTGATTTTACTCATCATTTAGCGTTTAAAACATTAATTTGAAATCTTTTTTTGGCGAAACACCGTGACTTTAGAGCTTTTATTATTACTTTCATGTAATTAGCAGATTGCTTGTTGCAAACATAGTGTAGAAACCACACTTTCGGCTTTTGCCAGGACTAAAAGCCCCTCGTTGTTAATTGTTCAACGGCCAAACAATATTTTTGTGCACTATCTACTTTTATATAGTTTCTTCTGCGTACTTTCGGACCAAGTCTTGATCTAAATAGCGTCAAAGACACTTTACGCGGAAACCGCGCTTTCGGCTTTTGCCAGGATCTAGATCCCTCGTTGATTTTACATCACAACGGCACTAAAAAACAGTTTGCTTTAGCTGCTGCATTAACACTTTATTTGCATTTTACCACGGAAAGCCCAAACAATTTACCTTTTATTCACTTGCATTTTATGACTTTTCCCGTAATCCTGCTTTTCTTTTCAACGCTTTCGCGATTTTTGCTCCCCCCCGGAAATGTTAACAAATCCTTATCTTTCGTTGACTCCAGAGTTGAACTCTTTTTATTCTTTTTCCAGACCTAATGCATGATCCAGGGTCGATTTATGGTTTTTACCCCCCCCGGAAATGTGTAGCCCGTCCTTATCTTTCCTTAAAGAATTCGCACTTTTGGGGCTTTTTGCCTGTTTTTGGTGTTTTTGGACCCCTCCGGAAATGTGTAGCCCGTCCTTATCTTTCCTTAAAGAATTCACACTTTTGGCGCCTTTTTTAGGGTCCTTTTTTGCTCAAAAATCGTCAGTTTTTGACTATTTCGGGTCGCTTTTGTGGTTTTTACCCCCGGAAATGTGTAGCCCGTCCTTATCTTT
>JAURVW010001249.1 GCA_030655275.1 Solirubrobacteraceae bacterium | reverse complement strand
GGGGTCGCGACAGGCGTCGCCGTTGGCTTCGGGGTCGGCGGAGGCGTCGGCGTCGGAGCAGGCGTCGGCGGGACGTTCAACCGGCCCCAGCCATCGGTCTCGCCGTAGTGGACGGAGGCATCGCCGGACGCGACGACTCTTGCCCAGGCGCAGGTGTAGGGGAGGTTGGCGAACGCCGGCGTGGTCACCGTGGCCGTGACCGAATTGCCGGTGATCGTCGAGCTGCCGGGGTAGGCGGTGCCATCGGTGGAGACCGCACCGGCGGCGGTCGTGTCGGTCGTGAGCGAGGCGAGCACGAGCGCGAACGGGGCCTCGCACGTGGTGCCGTTCACCGTTCCGAGCCGGATGGCGACGTTCGCCGCGACGCCGAATGCAGGATTGGCCTGGAATCCGACCTTCGCGGTGATCGTGCCAGCGGTGTCGTAGACCAGGTCGAGACCCGTGACCGTGCGGCTCGGCGGACCCCCGAACGACGTATCCCCGTCGGCGTGGGCGGAGTACGCGGCGGCGGACGCCGGGGCGGTGGTCGCGAAGAGGACGGCGACCGCAGACGCAAGGACCGCGATCACCGATCCGGCGTTGCGGCGACGGAGCCGCGCCCCGAACGACGACGATCCGACCACGCTCGTCCACATGGTCGGAACGTATCGCGCGGGCGTGGCGCGCGCAGCAATGCCCGGGTTTGCCCCGCCCGGCGTGAGCGCGTTCGAGCGAGCCCGGAGCCCGCGGCCCCGAGGACGCCGGCCCTCAGCCCTTGGGGTGGATCTCGATCACGACGTACGGCGAGGAGACCACGAAGCCGCCGTCCGGCTGCGTACCTGGTGCGAGCGCTTCGACGGAGTCGGTCATCACGCGGGCCCAGATGGCGTCGTCGGCGATGTGCTCGCGAGCCGACAGCCAGAGCGGATGGGTCTCGGCCTGCTGCTGGACCCAGGCCTCCGCGGACTCGGCCGTGAAGTCGGCCGCGGACTCGTGAACGACGATCACGCCGAGGCCGCCGGGGACGAGGTGTTCGAAGGTCTCGGGATCGTGCCACGCCACCACGGCCGGCTCGACGTGTTGCAGCGGCCCGGAGTCGCCGATGGTCGCGGCCCGCATGAGACGCGAGACGTCGGCGATCGGGCCGGTCGGCTTCCAGGCCGTGAACACGAAGCGACCGCCGCGAGCGAGCACGCGGAGCACCTCGGCGAATGCTGCCGGTGGATCGTTCGCGAAGATCACGCCGAAGTTGGAGATCACGAGGTCGGCGTCGCCGTCCGGGAGGGGGAGAGACTCCGCGCGGGCGACGGCCGACGTGATCCGGTGGCCGGCCTGTCGGGCGCGCTCCGTCGCGATGCCGAGCAGCCGGAGCGACGGGTCGATGGCCGTGACCTGGGCGCCGGCGGCCGCCAGCGGCATGGTCGCGTTGCCGCTTCCGCAGCCCAGGTCGATCGCGCGCTCGCCGGCATGCGGTGCAGCGATACGGACGAGGTGTTCAGCGGGTGCTTCGAGCGTCGAAGCGAACGCCTCGTAGGCGCCGATTCCCCAGTCTGGTGCACCGTTCATGCGCCAGTTCATATCGTGTTGGCGGCCGCGACAGCCTTCTCGCGCTCGAGGGTCGACCTCGTTTTATGGGAGGGAAAACCGGTAAATCGTTCCGGCACGGGCAGGGACGCACCGAAGCAATTTTGGAGTCTCGCTCAGATTGCGTGGGCCTCGACCGCATCGTCGTCAAACGAGACGGTCGTCTCAGGTCGTCAGGGTCGGCCCAGGCGTCGGTAGCATCGGCGCCGTGGCCGATCAGGAGCGCATCGATCGGATCGTCGCCGCCGTCCGCGCGATCCCCGAGGGCTTCGTCCGCACGTATGGCGACATCGCCCCGCGCACGCCTCGGCTCGTCGGCAAGGTGCTGCGCGACCACGACGGGGGAGACCTTCCCTGGCATCGCGTCGTGCGTGCCGATGGCACGGTCACGCAGGGCGAACGCCAGCTGCAACTCCTGCGAGCCGAACTCGTTCCGCTGCGCCCCGGAGGCCAGAAGGTCGACCTCGAAGAGGCCCGTTTCCCCTTCCCACCTGGAGAGTCGCCGCTGTGAGCGAGCAATTGATCGCGATGGGCGTCGACGGCGCCAAGGGCGGCTGGGTCGCAGCGCGGCTGTGGCGCGACCCCGACACCGGCGCCGAGAGCACGGACGTCCATCTCTACGGGTCGATCGACGAGATCGCCGCCGCGAGCGACGGGAGCACGATCGCGATCGACATCCCGATCGGGCTTCCGACCGGCGGCGAGGCGCGCCCGTGCGACGAGGCGGCGCGGCAGCTGCTGGCTCCGCGGCGGCACTCGTCGGTGTTTCCGGCACCGGCGCGTTGGATGCTCAAGTACGCGGGCGACTACACCGGTCTCAGCACGCACGTGCTCCAGCGCGTGGCCGATGGCGAGAAGGTCAAGAGCATCAGCATGCAGGGTCATGCGCTGATCCCGAAGATCCGTGAGGTCGATCGCTTCCTCGCGGCTGAGCCCGACGCCGCCGGATGGCTCGTCGAGTGCCATCCGGAGCTGAGCTTCCGCGCGCTCAACCACGGCGAGCCGATGGCCGAGTCGAAGAAGACCGAGGAGGGGCGCGAGGCGCGCCGCCAGCTCCTGACCGAGGTGTTCTCCGACGCCGCCGACGTGCTCGACCTCGCCACCGAGGCCTACCCGCGCTCGACGGTCGCGATCGACGATCTCCACGACGCCTACGCGTGCCTCCACACGGCCCTCGCCTGCGCCGAGGGTCTGCACGAGTTCGTCGGCGCGGTCGGGGTCGACGACGCCGGCCGGCCCATGCGGATGGCGTGCGCCCCGGCGCGCGTGCAGCACGTCCGCAAGCGCCGCGACGACGTTGCCCTCCGCGCGGCGACCGCGGCCGACATCCCGTTCCTGGTCGAGGCCGAGCGGTCCGAGCACGCCCACGGTTTCATCGGCGCGTCGACCGAGGAGGAGCATGCGGCCCGGCTCGACGACCCGGCCATCGCCGTCCTGGTCGTCAGCGCCGGCGACGACGAGCCGGCCGGCTTCGTGATCCTCGGCGACCTGGACGACGCCCACGGCAACGTCGAGGTGGTGCGGTTCGTCGTCACGCGCCCGGGTGAGGGCATTGGAGGGCCCGCGCTCGCCCTCGCCATCGACCACGCCTTCACCTGGCCCTCGCCACACCGCGTGTGGCTCGACGTGGTCCCCGAGAACGCCACCGCGCGCCGCCTCTACTCGGGCCTCGGCTTCGTCGAGGAGGGCCAGCAGCGCGAGTCGTGGATCGGACCGGACGGCAACCGCATCTCGCTCTTGATCCTGAGCGTGCTGCGACACGAGTGGGCCCGACCCGGCTGAGCGGAGGGCGCCCCGGAACGACTGCGGCCCGCCAGTGGCGGGCCGCAGTGGGTCGAGACGAAGGGGCCGGCGAAGCGCCGGCCGGTCGGCTCGGCTAGAAGCCGTAGGCCTCGGTGAGCTCGGCGTCGCCGTCGGCGAGGCTCTCGGCAAGCTCGACGAGCACCTTGGCCTGCTTCCAGGTGGCGTCGTCCTGCATCTTGCCGTCGATCATGTGGACGCCCTTGCCGTCCGGGATCGCCTCGATGATCTTCTTCGCGAAGAGGACCTCGTCCGGGGCGGGGGAGAAGACCTTCTTGGCGATCGCGATCTGCGCCGGGTGCAGCGACCAGGTGCCGACGCAGCCGAGGATGAACGCCGCGCGGAACTGCGCCTCGCAGGCGACGACGTCCTTGATGTCGCCGAACGGGCCGTAGAACGGGAGGATGCCCGCGGACGCGCACGCGTCGACCATGCGGGCGACGGTGTAATGCCACGGATCCTGCTGCGCGCGGACGCGGCCGGCCGAGAGATCCTCGGGATCGGTCGGGTCGGAGATGGAGACGTAGCCCGGGTGGCCGCCGCCGACGCGGGTGGTCTTCATGCGGCGCGAGGCGGCGAGGTCGGCGGGGCCGAGCGAGATGCCCTGCATGCGCGGTGATGCGTTGGCGATCTCCTCGACGTTGATCATGCCCGAAGCGGTCTCGAGGATCGCGTGGAAGAGGATCGGCCGCGTGACGCCGGCCTTGGCCTCGAGCTGTGCGACGAGGCGGTCGGCGTAGTGGATGTCGTCGGCGCTCTCGACCTTCGGGATCATGATCACGTCGAGCTGGTTGCCGATCTCGGTGACCAGCGTGGTGAGGTCGTCGAGGACCCACGGGCTCTCGAGCGAGTTGATGCGGGTCCACAGCGGCGTGCCGCCGAGGTCGATCTCCTTGCCCACCTTCACGAGGCCGGCGCGAGCCGCCTCCTTCTTGTCGACGGAGACCGCGTCCTCGAGGTTGCCGAGGACGATGTCGGCCTTCGCGGCGATGTCCGGCAGCTTGCCGAGCATCTTCTCGTTGCTCGGGTCGAAGAAGTGGATCATCCGCGACGGGCCGAAGGGGATCTCGCGGAGGGGCTCGGGCGCACCGGCGGCGAGCGGCTTGAAGAAATCACGGGGAGAGCGCACGGGCGAATCCTACGAAGCGGGGCGTGGCGACGGCGTGACGTTCGCCGCGGAGCAGCGCGGCTGGGCGGTTCGGCGCCCGGCTCCGCGAGATGGTCGCCGACCGAACGCCAAAGTCGGTAAAGTTGACCGTGTAAGTATTGTTTAGTGCCCAAGGAGGCCCGCATGGCCATCAAGCCGAAGGAATCCGTCATCCCGTTCAACGTGACCGGGAGCGGGACCGGCGTCGCGCAGAGCGTCGTCGTCCCCGGGTCGGAGCACACGTTCGAGACCGACGCCTACCCGGCGTTCGGCGGTCAGGACGAACATCCCAGCCCGCTGTTCTACGCGCTCGGTGCGCTCACCTCGTGCAACCAGGTCACGGCCGCGCTCGTCGCGAAGGATCTCGGCATCACGCTCGGCCGCTTCGAGGTCTCGGCGCAGGGCAACCTCGACACCGCCGTACTCGTCGGTGGTGCGGAGGGCAACGCCAATTTCGACCGCGTCACGATCGACATCCGCGTCGAGAGCGACGCCACCTCCGAGCAGTTCGGTCAGCTCATCCGTGAGACCGAGCGGCGCTGCCCCGTCACGCAGCTGTACAAGCGCAGCGGGCTCACCTACGAGTCCAGCTGGGAGCAGGCGGCGCTGCCCGTCGCCGCCTGACGCAGCCCTCCGTCGTGCTGGCCGGTATGCGCTCCGGCCGGCACGCCCGAGACGGCTTCAGCGGACGAGGCGCCGGCCCAGGGCGACCGCTTCGGCCAGCGTCGGCAACTCGTCGGTCTTGCCCGCCCGCGCAGCGCTGCCGGCCGGCTGCTTCGAGAAGCGCTTGCCGCCGAGGCGCCCGCTCGCGGAACCGTCGGCCTTCAGGGTGATCGTGCCGCGCGCGGCCGCCCGGCCGCCGATGCGGAACGTCGAACTCCTGCGCGTGAGGGTGCCGCTGACGGTCACGCCGGACACGTACTCGTAGCTGCGGAACTGGAGCTTCGTCGCGGTCTTCACGAGGATCGACCCCGACCGCAGTCCACCGACCGACTTCGGGTACTTGCCGAGGCCGATCGCCTCGCCGATCACCTGGCGGCGACCGTCGAGGAGCGAGGCGGCAAAGGCGTTGAGCGTGCGGCCCGCCTTCGCGGGCATGTCGCTCGCGGCCTTCACCTGGGACAGCTTGCGCGGCGGCGTGGCCGTTGGAGAGAAGACCGTGGGGGCGGGGGAACAGACGGCGGCGACGCCGCCGGCGAGGAACGTCGTGACGGCCGTCTTCGCGCAGGTGCCGTCCTCGGCGGAGACCACCGAGTGGCCCGTGTCGGGCACGGCGACGGTCTGGGCGAGGGGGAAGCGGGCGGCGACGTTCTGGGCGTCCTCGAGCGGGGTGCGCAGGTCGGCCTGGCCGTCGAGCACGAGCACCGGCACGTTCGGGAGCGCGCCGGGCGCGGCAGGCGGCGGCCCGGCGACGGACCAGCCGATGCACGAGCTGGGCAGGCCGCTCAGCGCGATCGACTTGCCGAAGATGCCGAACGTCTCGGCGGGGAGGGCCTTCACCGCGGCTCCGGCCTCCGTGATGCGCTGCGAGGTCGGCGCGCCGCGGGTCCACGGGAAGGTGGTGATCTCCTCGCAGATGGTCGCGTAGTAGAGGGTCGTCTCCGCGAGGGAGTCCGCAGCCGCGGCCTGGAAGCCGTCGGGCTTGCGGGCCGCCAGCGAGGCGGTGTTCTCGAGCCCGGCGGCGCGAGCACTGAGGCGCAGCAGCGGCTGTTTGTCGCCCGTACGGGCGGCGTTGACGGCGCCGGGCAACTCGGCACGGAGCGCGGGGTTGAGGTCGCCGGCCATGAGCACGTTCAGCAGGCCCTCGGCGTCGATCCGGGCGGTGAAGCGCTTGCCACTGCCGCTGTACACACCACCGCTGTACCGCGTGAGGCTGAGGTTGGCCGCGAGGTTCTGGAGCTGGCCGGTCGCGTCGCCGCCGGAGCTCACGCACGCATCCTCCCCACAGAGGTCGTCGCCGATCGCACGGGGGATGGCGGCGAGCGAGGACCGGCGCAGGGCGTCCGGGCCCTCGGGCGTGACGACGGAGTCGAGGATCAGCGAGCTGACGGCGGCGGGGTGCGCTGCGGCATAGGCGAGCGCGACCTTCGTCCCGTACGACACGCCGTAGATGATGAGCTTGGAGTAGCCGCCCGCGACGCGGATCGACTCGAGGTCCTCCACGGACTGGGCGGTCGTGTAGAAGGCGCGCTTGGCGCCGAGCTGCAGCGAGCATTCTTGGACGACCCGGCGGACGGAGCCGGTCTTGCGGCGGAACGCGGGGCACGAGATCCGGCCCGAGTTGCCCGTGCCGCGCTGGTTGAACACGAGCATGTCCTTGTCGGCCAGGGTCGACGCGAAGATCTGCGCGAAGTCTGCGGCGAAGGGCACGGCGGCCTGGCCGGGGCCGCCGGCGAGGGCGACGACGGCGGTCGTCGCCGGGACGGGCGCGGGGCGCCGCTTCACGTCGAGCGTGAGCGTGCCGGGGACGGCGCCGGATCGGTCGAGCTGCACGCCGAGCTTCGCGCACTGGTAACCCGCGGGTTTGCAGTTGGCCCAGGGCAACGCGGCACTCGCGAGCTGCGGGGCCATCAGGACCGAGGCCATGGCCACGAGCAGGAGGGCCGGAAAACGCACGAGACGCACCGACCGAACGTAGCGTCTCTCCCTGAGGGGCGCGCAGGGAGACGACATTCGTTCATGCCCGGTTGCCCCGGGCGCCGGGTGCTGCCCCCATTAGGCTCCGGCCATGGCTCCACCGCGTGATCCCAGCAACGCCGAGATCGCCGTGCTCTTTCGCGAGTTGGCCGATCGGTACGAGCTCGACGGCGCGATCGCCCACCGGGTGCTGGCCTATCGCAACGCCGCGGACGCCGTGAGCGGATCGGCCGGGTCGATCGCCGCCCTCACGCGCGCGGGGACCGTGACGGAGGTCCCCGGGATCGGCAAGACGCTCGAGGAGAAGCTCACCGACCTGATCAACACGGGCCAGATCCCGGCGCTCGAGAAGCTCCGCGAGAAGATCCCAGCGGGGCTGCTCACACTCACCCGCGTCCCCGGCCTCGGCGCGAAGCGGATCGCGAAGATGCACAAGGAGCTCGGGATCGACGGCCCCGAGACGCTGAAGGCCGCGCTCGACAGCGGTGCGGTCGCCGGCCTCAAGGGGTTCGGCGAGGGCAGCGCAGCGAAGATCGCCAGCGCACTCGAAGCGGCGGGCGACGCGCTCGGCGGCGCCGCCGAACGCGTCCTGCTGCCCCGCGCACTGGAGATCGGCGAAGCCCTGCGCGACGAGCTGCTCGCGCACCCCTCGAGCCATCGCGTCGAGCTGGCCGGGTCGGCACGGCGCCTGGCCGACAGCGTCCACGACCTCGACCTCATCGCCACCACCGACGACGCCGTCGCCCTGGTCGACGCGTTCGAGGCCTCCGAGCTCATCGCCTCCGTGCACCAGCGCGGCGACAACGGTGCGAACGCGATGTCGCAGGCCGGGCTCGCCGTCGACCTGCGCATCGTGCCGCCGGCGCAGTTCGGCAACCTGCTCCAGCACTTCAGCGGCAGCAAGGCCCACAACGTCGCGATGCGCACGGCCGCGCAGGCCCGCGGCATCCGCGTGTCGGAGCGGGGGATCCTCAACGAGGAGACCGGCGAGATCGTGCGCTGCGAGACGGAGGAGGAGGTCTACGAGACCCTCGGCCTCACCTGGGTGCCGCCGGAGCTGCGCGAGGATCGCGGCGAACTCGCGCTGAAGCCGGGTGAGGTGCCCGTCCTGATCGAGCTGTCGGACCTCCGCGGCGACCTGCATCTCCACACGACCGCCTCGGACGGACGCGGCACGATCGACGTGATGGCGCGGGCGGCCCTGGAGCGCGGCCACGAGTACCTCGTGATCACCGACCACTCGGCCACGCACGGCTTCGGCAACGACGTCACCGCCGACGAGCTGCGGGCGTCGATCGAGGCGGTTCGCGCGGCCAACGCCGAGATCGACGGCATCACGATCCTGATCGGCAGCGAGATCAACATCGGCACCGACGGCGGCCTGGACTACCCGGACGACCTCGTCGCCGAGCTCGACTGGGTGGTCGCTTCCGTCCACACCGCCTTCACGAGCGACCCGACGAAGCGGATCATCGCGGCCTGCGAGCACCCGCTCGTCGACCTGATCGGCCACCCGACGGGCCGCATGATCGAGAAGCGCGCGCCCTACGACGTCGACATGACCGCCGTGATCGACGCGGCCGCGCGCACCGGCACCTTCCTGGAGATCAACGGCTCGCCGCGCCGCCGCGACCTCAACGATGTGCACGCTCGGGCAGCGAAGGAGGCCGGCGTCCTGCTCGTGATCGACTCCGACGCTCACGGCCCGGAGACGCTCGAGAACCAGCGGTGGGGCATCGCGACCGCGCGCCGCGCCTGGCTCACGAAGGACGACGTGGCGAACACGCGCCCGTGGGCGGAGCTGCGCGAGCTCCGCAAGGGCGGCCGCTGAGGCGACTGCTCCCGGCCGTCGGTTCAGGGACGGGCCGCGCCGCTGTCGCGCGGGTGTCGGCGAGCGATGAGTGCTTGGTGCGCCGCGGCGACGAGCAGCAGGCCGATCGCCATGGCGAAGCCGGCCTGCGCGTCGACGTGTCGCACGAGCAGCGCGCCCACGAGCGCGCCCGTTGCCATGGCCACGATCGCCGCGGCGCGCCGACCCTGGCGCCGCTGCTCGCCGCCGCCGAACCGCGAGTCGGAGGCGAAGTCGGTGATGGTCGAGGTGAGGACCGTCGTCGGAACGTCCGTGAAACCCAGGCGCCGCATGGTCGCGTTGCGCATCCCCATCGCGATGGCCAGCAGTCCGATCACCGCGTAGCGCTGGGGCTCGTCGTCGACGTCGATACCGGTCGCGAGACCGATGCTGCCGAGCGCAGCCAGGGCCAGGAGGACGATCTCGATCGCGGTCGCCCGGCGCACCCAGATGAACGGGTGGCGCCGCCACCGGCGCGAGAGCCGGCCCGAGATCGCGCTACCGGTCGCGAATCCGGCGACCGCCACGCACGTGCGCGTGATCGAGAACCCGGGCACCCCGCCGAAGGCGAAGCCGATGAGCACCACGTTGCCGGTCATGTTCGCGGTGAACACGCTCCCGAGCGCGAGGTAGCTCACGGCGTCGATCACGCCGGTCGCAAAGGTCATGAGCAACAGCGTGGGCAGGAGCATCCGGCGCCGCTCGGAGGCCTTGATCCGTGCCCAGTCGGCTTCCGCGGCCGGAAAGGTGCGGGCCGGCGCCGTCTCGGCATCCGGGCTCGACGTGAGGGCGTCGCCGATCGGGCCCGCGCCCAGGCCGTCCGGATGGTTCGGGTCTCGGTCGCGCAAGGCGGCGGTGCTCACGCGTTCTCGCGCACGAGCAGGGTCTGTGCGCTGCGGCCCAGGATGCCGCCCTCATCGCCGACGGCCGCGGAGGCCAGTCCGACCCCGCCCTCGTTGATGCGCGTGACGCAGTCGAGCAGGATCCACTCGCCGCGCGGCTCGCGGGCCACGTGGACGGTGAGATCGGTGTTGATGAAGAGCCACCGGTCCCACGGCAGTGCGGCACTGATCCCGCTGCAGGAGTCCGCGACGCACAGCAGGCGCTGGAGCCCACTCATGGCCTCATCGGGCACGAGGGGGACCCGCGGGCGAGCCCAGACGGTGGCCGGGCCCGGGCTGGTCCAGTCGCCCGCGACGTTGCGCCATTCGACGGAGCGAAGGTAGCCCGCGTGCGCGATCGCCGGCGGGGGCGGGCCCTCGTCGGGCGGGAGCGGGGGAGCGGGCTCCTCTACGGGGCCGGCCGTGACGGACGCCTTGGCGATCCGCCAGGCGCTGGCGCGCATCGCGACGCGGCCGCCGGTGCTCAGCTCGGCCTTCAGTAGTTCGACGCTGCGGCCGGGTCGGTCGACCTCGGCACGCACCTCGACTTCGGCGACCGGCACGGGGCCCAGGATCTCGATGGCGATACGCGAGACGATCGCGTCGTCGCGCGGGCCACACGCCTCGATGGCGCGGGCCAGGAGCGCACAGGGTGGACCGGCATGCTGGAGCTCGGGCGACCAGGGGCCCTCGGTCCGCTCCGTCGACCGGAACCGCCCGTCGCCGAGCGATTCGTAGAACGCTGGGGAGACGAGCTCGTTCACGGGGCCGACGCTACTGCGCCGGCGGGGAGCGGGATCGCCGACGCCCGGTGGGCGCGCCGGCGGGGCCGTCGCTACGACGAGGTGGTGAGCTGACCGACGGCCAGGGCCGTCATGTCGGCGCGGGTGACCTCGACGTTGCCGATGCCGTTGTTGTACTCCCGGCAGGCAACCGTGACCGACTGGTCGTCAGTGAGGGTTACCGCGCCGACCAACGTGATGTGGTTCTCGGCGCCGACGTAAACGTTCGGGGAGGTGCCGCTTGAGGCTGTGACGCCGCCGGCCACAAGCTTGCAGGTGACTAGGTCGCCGCTGCCTTGGGCGCCCTTGAGGCCGACGACCGCGTTGAGCAGGTAGGAGCCGGCACCGGGTTCGGTGATGGTGGTGACGGGGGTGTCGGCGATGTCGACGAGCGGGATCGACTGGACGGAGGCGAGGTGCGAGGCGAAGCCGTGGCCGCCGCCGCCGGGCGCTGCCTCACCGGCCGGGCCCTGGATGCCCTGGGGGCCGGTCGCGCCGGTCTCGCCCTTCTCACCCTGGTCGCCCTTGGGTCCGGCCGTGCCGGTGCTCGAGCCGGCGGG
>JAURVW010001245.1 GCA_030655275.1 Solirubrobacteraceae bacterium | reverse complement strand
CGTGCGTGCCGGGCATCATCCGCAACAGCCGCGACGGCGTGGTGATCGAGCCCCTGGAGCTGTATTCCGCGGTCGCCTCCGAGAACCGCCCGGTCGTGAAGCTTGAGGGCGGAGAGGTGAAGGTCGTGATGGACGCCGGTGCCATGAACCTCATCAAGGACGACGCCTGAGCAGCGGCCGGCGCGGCGGCTAGCGCTCGTCGCGCCAGTCCTCGGCGGTCGAGCGCACGCCCAGCGCCTCCTGCAGCGCGCGGCTCACGCCTTCGCGCGAGCGTGCCTTCACGGCGGCCATCAGGCCCTCGGCCCACTGCTCGTCCGACAGCCACTTCGGCGACTCGAGCTTGAGGTCCTTCAGCACGAGCGACGGTTCGACGAACGGCGCGATCGCCTCGGCGCGGCGGCGGGCGGCGAGGTGCTGGGCACGGTGTAGCGGCGTGCGACCGCCTTCACCGGCGCCCGCCGCCTGGAGATCGTCCGCGATGAGGGGAACGGCCCGGCGGGCGCATCGCTCCCACGGGGCATCGGCGGCGGAATCGACGATCACCTGTCGCACCACGCGCCACCCGGCGTGCCGAGATTCGGCGCGTTCGACGAGGAAGTACGCCATCGCCTCGGCGAGCTTGCGGGAACTCTGGTCGGCTCCGTGGCTGTCGAGGTGCCGGAGCCCGGCCGCGATCTGCTTGCCGTTCTCCACCATCCGCGCGAGATGGCGGGCCTCCCGCGCGTTCTCTGCTGACGCTGAATCGCCGATGGCCGAACCCTACCCACGGGCGAGGGCCGGCGTGGGCGACGGCTGTCGACGGGGGTCGACGGCTCAGTCGGCGCAGCCGCAGGTACAGCGGCTGCCGTCCTTCGGGTGCATCCCGATCGGGCGGCCGCGGGCGTCGAGTTCGAAGGAGCAGCACGACTCCGCGCCGCTGCGCACGGCGTCGCGACCCCGCTGCACGCGTGACTTCATGCCGGGCACCGAGATGCCCGCCTCGGCCGCGGCCTGCGCCTGGCTGCGATCGCCGGGGCCGGTCACGATGAGGGCATCGCGCTGCTCTGCCGGGAGGGCGTCGATTCGTTTGCCCAGGCACTTCGCGATCGCGAGATCGAGGGCGCGATCGGCCTCGGCATCGAGGCCGGCGTCCGGCCGGTCGGCGTCATCGGCCGCTGGCAGCGGAGCCAGCGCCGCCAGCACGATCGGGTCGGTGGCGACGTCGGACCGCCGTGCGACGCTGCGAAAGTGGTCGACGAGCGTGGAATGCGCCGTCCGCAGGGCCCACGCCTCAGGGCTGCGCACGTCGGCTGGAAGCGTGCGGTGCACGCGTAGGAGCGTCTCCTGCGCGAGATCCTCGACCAGGCCCTCCGGTGTACGCCGCGCGAGCCAGCGGCGCACGGAGGCGTCGAGGGCGGCCCAGTCGACGAGGCCTGCGGTGTCGGTGATGCGTTCCACGCTCGTCGCCTCCATGGGTGGCTACTGGTCGGAGCCGCAGCCACAGCTGCAGTCGACGCACGTGCACTCGGGCCCGCAGTCGCAGCCGCTCTCGCGTGGCTCGGCCCCGAGGGCGGCGGTGGCGAGGCGCAGTGCGCGGTCGATGGTGATGGTGGAGGTCATGGGGTGGTCCCTTCGGATGGTAGGTGCACCGATGGAGACGCTGGACGAGGAGGGGTGGATGCAGCGCTGGCGCGTGCACGCTCATGCGGGAGCGCGCAAGGGCCGTCGCGAGGTCGCGAGCCCGGAGGCGATACGTTGGGCGGGCGCGCCGGGCAGTCGCGTGGTGCCTCGTGCACCTCGAGGAAAGTCCGGACATCGCAGGGCAGGGTGGTCACGGAGGTGACCCGGGGAAACCCGCGGGAAAGTGCCACAGAAATACACCGCCGATGGCTCTCCGAGCACAGGCAAGGTTGAAAAGGTGCGGTAAGAGCGCACCGGCGTCGCGGCGACGCGGCGGCCAGGTAAACCCCACTCGATGCAAGACCGAGCCGAACCGTCCGTAGGCGGCCCGTCGAGGTTCAGGTAGGTCGCAGAGATGGATGACTGTTCAAGACAGAATCCGGCTTATAGGCGCGCTACCGCTGGGGCCCCGCAAGGGGCCCCAGCCACGTCTACGCCCAGAGCACCGGTCCCGACCGCGCCAGGCTCGTCGGGACTGGCGCGCAGCCACCACGGTTCGCACCGCTGACGTCACCCAACCGGACGTGGATGCTCGGTCGGTGCATGAGCTACGGGTCGTGACCAAACGCCGTTCTTGCAGGAACTCCTGGGGAGTAGAGCGTTGGTCAGGTTCTGTCCAGGTGCGTCGGCGAGAACCCCCGGGTCCTGACGCTGGACCCACGGCCTAACAGCCCGGGGTCGGCCTGGGCCAGGCTTGTCGGGCCCCGCCGGACCCAGGTCGGCGGGCTCAAGATCGCTGCCGCGGCCCGCGGCCGGCGAGACCCACCCCCGAGCCTCTACCCCCCGGAGCCTCCATGCCCATCAGCCCCTCCGGCGCGTCCCCGCGCGCCGCCACCCGACGCATGCCGAAACGCCGAGCCCAGCTCGCCATGACCGGTGCCGTCTCGGCCCTCGGCGTGTCGCTGTTCGCCGCGGCCCCGGCCTCCGCCGTCAACTACGTCACCACCGCCAACGGCGCGACCTGGGGCGTGCACGACGCGGCCGCCCCGTCGCTCGACACCGGCAGCATCCGCGACATCACCGGCAACGCCTTCTACGGCTTCGGTGGCATCCGCGTCAGCGTGCCCGGCATCCAGGCCAGCGATCCGACCGCCACGCACAACGGCGAACTCATGCGCGGCTTCGGCCTCGAGTTCGACGGCGTGGACTCGTTCGACACCACCGAGGCCGTCACGCTCGGCGGGATCAAGGTGCGCCGCGCGGTGAAGCTCGACAAGGCCGGCAACTACGCCCGCTTCTTCGACTCCTTCACGAACACCACCGATCGCGTGATCACGGTCGAGGTCGCGTTCGGCGGGACCGCCGGTCTGAACACGACGGCGACCAGCCAGGGCGTCACGACCAGCAGCCAGGCGAAGGTCGCTGCGACCGGCTCCGGCGACAAGGTCATCGACCCCGCCGATGCGTGGGTCGAACTCGCGAGCCCGCCAGCGGGCGCCGCCGATGGCTCCGTCGGCCCGAGCTCGAGGGGCCCGTCGGCCGTCGTGCTCGGCACTCCGCCGCCCGGCGCCAACCTGTTCCAGACGGTCGGCAACTTCCAGCGCCAGCCGTTCACGACGCAGCTTGCGTCGGCGGGCCTCGAGGCGAACTTCTTCGGCTTCAAGAGCACCGTCACGCTCGTCCCCGGCCAGACGAAGTCGCTGCTTCGCTTCGTCGTCGCCGGCCGCGCGGAGACGGGCGCCACGTCGGGCCAGCAGATCACCGCGGTCGGCCAGACCGCCGCGACGCTGTCGACGAGCCCGAGCCTCGCCGGCCTCACCGTCGGCGAGATCTGCAGCCTCTCCAACTGGACCCCGGCCTCGCTCCCCGGCTACGACGCCGCGGCCTGCGCCGCCGCGAAGACGCCGGAGGTGCGAGCCCAGAGGCCCGCCACCCTGGCCACCACGATCTCGCCCTACGACGTGGTCGGCAAGTCGATCACCGAGATGGCCGACGACATGGCCTCGGGCAAGACGACGTCCCAGCAGATCACCCGTGCCTACCTCGACCGCATCGCGGCCTACGACACGGGCCAGTTCGGCTTCCACTCGTTCATCACCGTCGCCAAGGACGCGATGGCGCAGGCCAAGGCCGCCGACGAGAAGCGGGCGAAGGGCGAGGGTGGGGACCTGCTCGGCATCCCGATGGCGATCAAGGACCTCTACGACACGAAGGACATGCCCACCACCGACGGCACCCTCGCCCTCGACGGCTGGCGTCCGAAGACCGACGCCTTCCAGGTCGCCCGCCTGCGTGCCGCCGGCGCCGTGATCCTCGGCAAGACCAACCTCTCCGAGTTCGCGAACTCGGGCTCCTACTCGGAGTCCGGCTACGGCATGGTCTGGAACGCGTTCAACCCGTCGAAGACCTCCCTGGGCTCCAGCGGCGGCTCGGCCGTCGCCACGGCCCTCAGCCTCGCCGGTGCCTCGATGGGCACGCAGACCGGCGTGTCGCTGTTCGCGCCGTCGACCGGCGCGAGCCTCGTGACGCTCCGCGGCACCGACGGCATCTCCTCCGGCGCCGGCGTCATGCCGCTCACGTACCTGCAGGACTTCGAGGGTCCGATCGCCCGCACCACGAGCGACGTGGCGCGGATCCTCAACGTCACGACGGGTACCGACCCGGACGACCCGGCCACGGTGGCCGCGAAGGCCGACGAGAAGCGTCCGGCCGACTGGAAGACGTCGCTCGACGAGGACGCGCTGAAGGGCAAGCGGATCGGCTACATCGAGGCGTCGTTCACCGGCAGCCCGGCGCTCGGTCAGGACGACGGCACGATGGCCGCGATGAAGGCGAAGTTCGCCGACATCCAGGCCGCCGGCGCGACGATGGTCGAGATGTCGGGCGGACTGCCGGCCGGCCCGGCGAACATCGACTTCGCCGGTCGCAGTCGCACCGAGGAAGGCTGGCAGGCGTACTGGGACCGTCACCCGGAGGGCCCGTTCTCGACGGCGTCCGGCATCCTGTCGTCCGCCAAGAACCTGCCGTACAACCGCCGCACGCTGGCCCCGGCACCGCGCCTCACGAAGGACGACGTCGGCGCGATCATCAGCTCGCGTGACGCCGCGAAGGCGCGTTTCAAGACGTGGCTCGACACCAACGGCGTCGACGCCGTGGTCTACCCGGGCTTCCGCTCGGACGTCTACGACAACGACGGGGCCCAGACGCTCTCGTCGGACCGCAACTCGGGCTACCCGACCTCGTCGCACGGTGTGCCGACGCTGGTCCTGCCGGTCGGGGCGAACCCGCACGGCGATCCGATGTCGCTGCAGTTCGTCGGGCGTGCGTTCGACGACGCGAAGGTGCTCGGCATCGGCTACGCCCTCGAGCAGCACCTGAAGGGTGAGGGCCGCCTGACGCCGGCCACCGCTCCGGCGCTGGCCTACGACGCCACCGCGACGGCCGATCCGATCGTGATCGACAAGCCGCAGGAGCCGGAGACGGTGCCGCCGGTGACGGAACTCCCGGAGGAGACGCGTCCGAACCCGACGCCGGCTCCGACGCCCGTGCCGCCGGTCCCGTTCTCGGGCGTGGCGCCCTCGCCGGTGGTGACGCCGACGATCAAGGTCACGTTCCCGACGGGCGCCAAGCTCAAGGGCACCCGTGTGAAGGTGGTCGTGAAGAACACCGGGACGGCCCCGGTGGTCGGCACGGTCGTCCTGCGCGGCACGGTGACGACGAAGGGCAAGCGCTCCACGAAGACGTTCGGCAGCGCGAAGCTCTCGCTGGCAACCGGTCAGCAGCGCACGGCATCCGTGACGCTGAACGCGACGGGCCGCAAGGCGCTCGCGGCCAAGTCGACCGCCCGCGTCACGGCGAGCTACGTGCTGACGACCGCGCCCGCGGCCTCGAGCACCACGAAGACGACGCTGACGCTCAAGCGCTGAATCCAGCCGTCACGGGCCACGTGACCCGCGCGCACCCGGGAGGTTTCGACCTCCCGGGTGCGTCCGCGGTTCAGCTCCGGCGTCTAGGGTTCTGCGGATGATGCGGCGTCTCTCCATCGTTGCGGCCGGCATGCTCAGTCCGGTGGCCGCCGCCGTCGTCAGCCCGCTCGCGGCGGCCGGGATTGCCGTGCTGGCTGCCGTCCGCCTGAGCGGCGTTCGCGGGACGACCCTGCAGGGCTCCTCGTCGACCGTCGCCTTCACTCCGGCGGTCGCGCTCGGGAGCGGACTGCTCGCCACGACGGCCGCCTCGTTCGGGCACCGTCGCTCGGCCGCCGTCATGGCCGCCGGGGCCGCGACCCT
>JAURVW010001241.1 GCA_030655275.1 Solirubrobacteraceae bacterium | reverse complement strand
CCTTCGGCGAATCAAAAAAAACAAAAAAAGGACCTTGCCTCCGAAAATGGCTCCTGCCTCCCCTCCCCTTTGTAGGTGCGCCAAGTACGAGATCGCCAAGACGAGAAATGTTTCATCGAGATCGCGAAGGCTAGAAAATTTTTAAGGATAGAAAATTTTATCGAGATCGCGAATCGAGATTGCGAAGGCTAGAAAAGTTTCATCGAGGTCGCGAAGGTCAGAAACGTTTAATCGAGAGCCAAGAACAGGAAAGTCACTGAGGTTGCGAATGCGAGAAAAGTTTAATCGAAGAAAAAAAAAAAAAAAAAGGTGGCCACGACAAAGCGAAGCTGCGCAATCGAGACCGCCGACGGTCCGTAATCAAGCCACAGATTTTCGCCAGCCGAGAACCACCGATTTTTTAAAAAAAAAAAAAAAAGGGGGGCCTCGGCGATGCGAAGCAGCGCTTTCGGAACCGATGGGTAGGTTCGTCTGTAGCGCCGCCAAGCTGCCGAGGCCCAACCTTTTTCACTAAATCCGCTGAAATCGCGGGAAATTCATCAACCAAAGAAAGGGGAAAAAGAAATTAGTTTTTCTAGTTCTTGCTATTTGCTTTGTGAACTTGAACACAGGGAAAACAAAGGGGATACCGGCACGGGGGCGGCAGCATCAGCATCAGCATCGGCAGCGGTTGCGGGCAAGTGATCGCGAGGACGACCGCGGAGCGGGAGTCCGGAGCGATCCGTCTCAACAACGGCGGGCGGCGTAGGTTCATCAGCTTCATCAGCTCTCTCTTTCTTCTCTTCGTCTTCCTCTTCACCAGCTCTCTCCTCTTCTCCATCTTCCTCATCCTCAGCTCGCTTCTTGGTGGCTGTGGGCCTCGTCGGTTTGAACTCCTTCCTCCTTGCCCTGCTTCCTGGGGCTTTCTCCTCGACGGCTCTCTTCGTCTTTCTCTTTCCCGCGAAGTTCTCTCCATCGACATCCTCCTCCGCTCGCTTCTCCGTCTCCTTCTCCTTCTCTTTCACCTTCTCCTTCTCCTCTGGCCCTACCTTCGGGGCGGGACGGCGGCTAGCGGTTTGGTTTTTACTCGTTTTGCTAGACACGACGTGGCCTTTAGGGGCGGGTGGCGGCACAACTTCTCCAAGCTGCGTCTCCTCATCACTCTTTCTTCCTTCATCACTCCTTCCTTCATCGCTCCTTCTTTCACGCGGCGGGGTGGGACATCGGCTTGCAGTTGGAGTTTTGTGTTCTGTTTTGCAAAATTCGTTGTCGCCGTCGCAGGGGGGAGAGGTTAGCACTTCACCTTCACACTTCTTTACATTGGGGAGGTAGCCATGCTCGGTGGCGCGTTGCCGCCGGACACGGGGGTGGTCATCCTCGTCGCTT
>JAURVW010001239.1 GCA_030655275.1 Solirubrobacteraceae bacterium | reverse complement strand
CCATCGGCCCGAGACTCGCGGCTCGATCGCAATCCCGGCAGTCGATCGGCTGCGCGACGGTCCCGCGCCTGTCGAGAGGCAACAGGGTCCTCAGGTATCGCGCAGTGTTGACCAGCTGGGGCCAAGCCACGGCTCACGAGGAGAGTTTCGAGCTGCACGCATCCGGCGGACGACGGGGCGACTCCCTGGGGCCAGAGTGCCTCGCACTCCTCGCACGCTGAGACGGTCTCGTCACTGCTCGGGACACGCCGGACGACGACTGGTCCTTGACCGCACCGTGGGCAGACCTCGACGGGTTCCACGGGTCCAGCCAACCGCGTTGCGCAGACATCGGCTGAGGCAACCTCGGCGCGGAGGTCCGCGGCTGAATCGTCAGGGGCCGATCGCTACGCCGCCCACGAACCAAGCTGCAGCTCGCTGAGCCGATGCTCGGACGACACACGCAGGACGTCGCCGTCCGCGCTGATGAGGGTCACGGA
This sequence comes from Solirubrobacteraceae bacterium, assembly GCA_030655275.1. Taxonomy (GTDB): domain Bacteria; phylum Actinomycetota; class Thermoleophilia; order Solirubrobacterales; family Solirubrobacteraceae; genus JAGIBJ01. The sequence goes on along the minus strand of JAURVW010001239.1, from coordinate 603 downwards.
CGGCTCGTGCTCGACCACTGAGACGGTCGTGCCTCGCGACACGGTGAACTGCCAGGCGATGCGGCGCACGGCGATGCGTCGGCTCCCGATGACGAGCGTGGGCGCACCCTCGAACTCCCCTTCGGGTCTCAGGTCGGGGGTGTCTCGACGGCGCACCGGACGCCGGGTGAGCGGGCGATCCGGGCGTCGAGGGTCACGAGAGGGGCGTCGAGTTCGTCTGCCAGGCCGACATAGGAGGCGTCGTAGATCGACAGGTTGTGTCGGTGGCCCCATGCTGCTCGTGCGACGGCCGCATGAGGCCAGAGCTCGACGTCGAGGTCCAGCAGGTCCGCGTGGGCCTGCTCGCCCTCCGACCGCCCGATCGTCCCGGCCAGCTCTTGCCGGCGGATGATGTTGGCGACCTCGAACGGCATGAGGTGCGGCGCGACCAGACGATCGTGCCTCAGGCGCCGGGCTGCCCAGGTGCCCGATGGCCCGCCGTCCAGCAGGGCCGCGACGACCGCCGAAGCGTCGCAGACGGCGACCGAGGTCATCGGCGGTCTGCGTCGCGAGCGTCCAGGATGTTCTGTGGGTCGACGCGCGACCCGGTTGCGTCGACTCGCG
>JAURVW010001236.1 GCA_030655275.1 Solirubrobacteraceae bacterium | reverse complement strand
CGCGGCGACGACCGACTCACCGTCCGCCGTCGTGCGCTGCGCAGCGCGGCCGCGTCGCTGGCGGGCACCGCCCGTGGCACGACCACGACGAAGGTGCGCCTGCGTACCCGTCGGCTGCGCTCCGGCGGTCGGCTCCGCGTGACGGCGATGCGCTCGCCGCGCGCCGAGGCCCGCCCGATCAAGCAAACGCTCAGCGAGCGCATCGATCCCCTCGCCAAGGCGTTCTCGTTGCGTTCGAGCGTGACGAGCCGCGTCGGCAAATCCCGGAAGAGCAGGACCGCATGATGCCTCGTCAGCGCCTCGGCCTCACCCACTCGTGGGCCACCACCCTCGGCCAGAAACTGATGATCGTCCCGGCGGTCGCCCTGATCTACGGCGGCGGCGTGATCCTCGCCCTCGGCGCAGGGCTCGCTCCGCGCGACCTCGACTCCGTCACCGGCTACCAGACGGTCTACGACCGCCTCGGCGCCCTCGATCCGGCGAACTGGTCGCAGGGCGTCACGATCGGCGTCGCCATCGCCGGCCTCCTGGGCTTCCTCGTGCTCGTCCGGCTCGGCTGGGCGCAGCGTCTCATCCCGCATGTCACGCGCGCGGCGCTCGTGCTCCGCGAGGAGGACGACGGCACCACGACGGTCTCCCCACGGGCGGTCGAACGTGCTGCCGAGATCGCCGCGCGCCACGAAGGCGTCAAGGCGGTCAAGGCCACCCTCGGTGAGGGCGACCTGCAGCTGGCCGTCCATGCACGCCGCGCCGAGCTGATCCCCGAGGTCCTCCAGCACGCCCGGTCCGGCGCCGTGGAGGCGCTCGAGCAGGCCGGCCTCACCGACATCGACGACGTGCGCGTCGCCGTCACCCGCTTCACCCCCGCCTCCAAGAAGGAACTCCTCGCATGACCAGCACCAGCCGCATCCTCCCCGCCATCCTCGGCTTCGCCTTCGTGGCGGTCACCTTCGCCGAGAACCTCGGCCTCGCGATCCTCTGCCTCGTGGGCGCCGCGATCTTCCACCTCGTCGCCGCCCTCTACCGCGGAGACGTGAGCCTGGAAGACCTCCAGGATCGCGCCGAGGCCGCGCGCTCGGGGTTCAACAGCCCCGACCGCACGCCGATCCGCTGACGGGCGCGCCTCGGCCCGAGGGCGCCCCGGCCGGTCCGTCGGACCGCGGCGCCCGAGGGCTCGGGCGCCGCGGTTCCGGGTCTAGCCGGCCGTCGCGTAGGACCGGAGCGCCGGCTCGGCCGAAACCGTCGCCGCCTTTCCGTAGGTGTCGATGCCGGCAAAGGTGCTCGACGCGTACCCGAGGGTGGTCGGGATGGACTCGATCTTCGTGCCCGGGAGGTAGAGCGGGCCGAAGCACCACAGGCGGTTGATCCGCGAGGGGTTCGCCGGCCCCGGGTTGTTCAGCGCGTCCATCACGAGCAGGTAGGCGATGTTGTCGGCCAGGATCAGGAAGTGCTCGGCGGGGCGAAGCGGGCAGATCGACTGCAGGCTCACGTTGACCGCGCCCGGCAGGCGGCTGGCGCTCGGCTGCGGGGTGATCACCTCGTCGAAGGCCGTCGCGATCGACGTGTAGCCGGGGCCCTTCGGCGGGGCCACGCGATTGAGCGCGGAGATGAACGCCGAGCGCTGGGCGATCTGCCACAGCGACTGCGGGCAGGGGCTCGAGGCCTTGCAGCCGCCTGCGGTCGACGTGCCCTGGAACGGTGCCGCGAGGGCGATGTCGTCCGAGACGAGCCCGGGAAGGTCGGGCCAGAAGCGCAGCGCCCAGAGGTTGGAGAGCCCGCCGAGCGCGTGGCCCATCAACGCGACCTGGCCGCCGCCGCGCGCCGCCGACATCCGCCGGACGGCCGTCACGACGTACTCGGCCGTGCGCTGCATGTCGCCGAAGCCGTGCTCGGGCATGGTGAGGCTGCAGGTCGTGATGCCCGCCTTCGGCAGCTGCCGGCGGTAGTTCCAGGCGTACGACTCGTCGGCCGTCGAGAACGCCGGGGTGAGCAGGACGGGGTCGCGGGTGAGTCCGGTGAGCGGTCCGCTGCACTCGAAGGCCTGGTCGAACTCGGCCGTGGTGACCGTGATCGGCGGCCCCGGTGCGGCCGCGGCGGGAGCCGCGAAGGTGACGGCGAGCGCGGCTGCGGTGAGCAGCGAGCGGGCGAGAGGCAGGGCACGGACTGGGGACATCCGGGGCACGCTACGCCTCTGCTCGCGGGCCGTGATGAACACTCTTGACGGGGTGGGGAGGAAGGCCGGTCGCGGCCGAGCGCCGGGGCTCACGGCGCCTGCGCGGGCCCGGCGATCGGCCGTCGATACGCTCTGCGCGTGCGTGGTGGCTCGTTCGGAATCCTGGCGGTCGTCGCGCTGCTGACGCTCGGCGCGCTCGCCGGCCAGTCCTTCCTCAATCGCTCCGAGGCCCCCGACATGGCCGCGATCGCGAAGCTCGCCAAGCAGCCGATGGTCACGGCGCCGAAGC
>JAURVW010001224.1 GCA_030655275.1 Solirubrobacteraceae bacterium | reverse complement strand
GAGCTCCCGCCCCAGCTCGCCGAGGATGTGCGCGCCCCCAACGCCGCCGCCGCAGCCGAGGTCGAGACGATCCAGCGCGCCGCCGCCGCGGAGCTCGACGACGCTCGCATGGCCGCCGCCGCCGAGATCGAGGACGCCAAGGCGGAGGCCCACGAGGAGATCAGCCGGGCGAGCAGGGCCCGCGACGCGGCGATCCAGGCGCTCGCGAACGCCGAGGAGGAGCACTCCTCGCGCCTCGCGACCGAGGTCGCCACCGCCGAGGCCCGCGCCGCGGAGACCCGCGAGTCGCTCGAGGCCGAGATCCAGCTCGTCCGTCAGGAGACGCAGGAGCGCATCACCGCCGCCGAGGCCGCGCGCGTCCAGGAGCTCGCCGCGATTCGCGACGACACGTCCGCGCGCTTCGACACCCTCTCCTCCGAGCACGCCCAGCAGATCGAGGCCGAGCAGCAGGCCGCCGCCCAGCTCATCGCCGATCTGCGCAGCCGCGCGCTGGAGCACGAGGCCGTCGTCGGCGACCTGCGCCGCGAGCTCGAGCGCCGCGACGCCGAGCGCGAGGACGAGCTCGCGGCCCTGCGTGCCGAGTCGGCGAAGGAGATCGCCGAGCGCCGCGACGAGCAGGCCGCCGTCGTCGCCCGGCTGCGCAGCGAGCACGACGCCGCCCTCGAGGCCGAGCGCACCCAGCGTGAGCTGCAGACCGAGGCGCTGCGCGCTGCCTGGTCCGAGGAGATCATCGAGCTGCGCGAGGCCCACGGCGCCGACGCGACCACGCTCCGCGCCGCTGCCGAAGACGCCTCCGCCGAGCTCGAACGCCTGAAGGCCGAGCAGGAGGCGCGCATCGAGGAGGTCCGCGCCGAGCGGGCGGCCGAGGTCGACGCGCTGCAGACCGAACTGGCGCAGAACGCGAGTGAGCTCGTGGAGCTCGCTCGGGCCGCCGAGCACGAGCTGCGCGAGCGGCTAGAGACGGCCCAGCTCGCGTGGGACGAAGAGCGCAAGGCCCACGACCAGCGGCTCGTCGAGCTCACCTCCGAGCTGGGCGGCACCGAAGCGGCCGCGGCCGCCGAGCAGACCGCGCTCGTCGAACGCCATGAGCGCACGGTCGCGGGCCTCAAGTCGGAGCACACCAACGCGCTGGCCGAGCTCGTCGCCGAGCACGACCAGGCCCTCGCGGCCCTGCGCGATGAGCTCGAGCGCGCCTCCGCCCAGGCCCTGCTGCTCGTGCGCACCGAGCACGAGGAGCGCGGAAAGGCCGTCCGGGCCGACTACGAGCAGCGTCTGGCCGAGGCGCTCACCGCAGCCGAGGAGTCGGCCGCCGAGAGCGAGGCGGCGCGCGCCGAACAGGTCGCCGATCGCG
>JAURVW010001219.1 GCA_030655275.1 Solirubrobacteraceae bacterium | reverse complement strand
TTCCGGCATCCCGCTCGGTCCCGACCATGAGGAGGAGCAGTCGGTCAGCCCGATCCGCGGTCTCGCGAAGGTCTGATCTCGTTTCTACTTGCTCCCGTGGCACTTTCTGTGGGTTGTCTCCTCGGCAACCCACAGGAACTGCCACGGGAGCGGTGCTGTTCAGCCGTCGAGGGCGTCGCGGATGACCGTGGCGGAGCGCTGCAGGCGGGCGGCGATCGCCGCGTCGTCGAGTGAGGTCGCGACGTGCACCACGGCGATGGCGGCGGGGCGGCGGCCGCGGAGGACCAGCGGTGCGGCCACCGACTGCACCGTGGGGATGACCTCGTCGTGGCTCGTCCCGTAGCCGCGTTCGCGCGTGAGCTCGACGTCGCGTCGGAGCTCGGCAGAGGCGCCGGAGGGCCACTCGGCTGCCGCGAGCTGCGCGAGAATCGCCTTGCCCGGGGCGCCCACCGTGACCGGATGACGGGCGCCGGGGCGCTGTGCGACGCTCGCGATCGCGTGGCGCGGCTCGACGCTCGCGAGTGTGATGCAGTCCTCGCCGTCGAGCACCGCGAGGAAGCACGTCATGCCCAGCTCGTTCGCCACGGCGGTGAGTTCGGGTAGGGCTTCCGCCTGCAGATCGTGCGCAACGCCCGCGGCGAGGGCCGCCATCCGCGCTCCGAGGCTCACGCCGCCGCCCGCGTCGCGCACCACGAGTCCGTGGTCCTCGAGAGTGCGCAGAGGGCGATAGGCGATCGAGCGATGTACGCCGAGCTCTGCCGCGACCTCGTCGATCGCCAGCGGGCCGCCGGCATCGGCCAGGATCTCGAGGATCCGGATGCCGCGGCTGAGCGTCTGCGATGCGGGGGAGGGAGCGTCAGCCATCGGTGACTCCTTGCGTCTGCGGGCGGTCGCGAATAAGCTGTGTTCAATAGTAGAACTTGCTGTTCGAATATAGAACACCAGAGTTCTGTTGGCAAGAGCTGAAGCACCCCCCGACACCGCAGTCCGGAAGGATCGACGACGATGCAGTTCCACCACCACGGGTACGTCTCCGGAGATCCACGCGTGCAGGATGCCGCCGGTCTCGGAACGGATCGACCGGCGCACCTCCCGGATGAGGTCGACGTTCTGATCGTCGGCTCCGGACCCGCCGGCATGCTGCTCGCCGCGCAGATGTCGCAGTACCCTGACATCTCGACGCGCATCATCGAGAAGCGCGAGGGGCGCCTCGTACTCGGCCAGGCCGACGGCATCCAGCCGCGCAGCGTCGAGACCTTCCAGGCCTTCGGCTTCGCCGAGCGCATCGTGGCCGAGGCCTACAACATCGGGTGGATGAACTTCTGGAGCCCGAACCCGGAGAATTCCCGCGAGATCATCCGCACCACGCGCACGGCCGACTACGCCTACGACATCTGCGAGTTCCCGCACCTGATCGTCAACCAGGCGCGGGTGCTGGACTACTTCGCCGAGGCTGCCGCCGACGGCCCCGGGCGGATCACGCCCGACTACGGCATCGAGTTCGTGGGACTCACGGTGCACGACGAGGGCGAATACCCCGTCGAGGTCCGAGTCCGCCATGTGGCGGGGGAGCGCGCGGGCGAGGAGCAGACCATCCGCGCGAAGTACGTCGCCGGGTGCGACGGCGCGCGCAGCGGAGTGCGGCAGGCGATCGGTCGCACACACGTCGGCGGCAGCGCCGCGCACGCCTGGGGCGT
>JAURVW010001215.1 GCA_030655275.1 Solirubrobacteraceae bacterium | reverse complement strand
GGGAATTGTCGAGTGGAGCGAAGAGGCCGCTGTAAATTCGTTACGTCGCTGGTGAAGTCTGCGATTGTTTTTGTGTTTTGTTTTCGGCTTGTTGCGGTGTTACCACTGTCGATGCACTGTGGGCGGACGTCCCATTTCCCTTGCGTCCTGAGTTTTGCTCTCTCCTTTCGCACTTGCGTGATGGGACGAGTGTGGGTGTGGAAGCGCATTCGTTTCACACCTCAAAGCGGCGTTGGCGGACGTGGATTTCTATTGTGTGTGCGTGTGTGATTGGAAGAGCTCTTTCTGCTATTGCAGCAGGTGTGGATGAGCAGCGCCGTCCCTGATCAGCAGCTCTCCATCTCCCCTTCTTTTCCGCTGCCGATCTCAGAAGTTTTATCCCTTCTTCCTTTCTTTTACCCACCTCTCAGAACAAACTGAAAGTTGAGAATGTTCCAAGTACGTCTGCCTGTGCTGCTGGCGCTGATCGTCGGTACTGCCGCCTTGGCAACGGCCAGCAACAGCGCGACTTGTAGTCACCGCGTGAGCGTGTGCAACTCGTCGGTCGACTACTTCCCCGTGAAACTCGAGTTTGCGCACAGCGGCTCCGTCAAGTCTCTGAGGTACTACAACACGTACGCCGTGGCAGAGATGTCATGGGTTGCGTGGAGCGGGACGCATCTGGCGACGTACGTCTTCGTGCGCTGCGGATGCCCCTCTCCGAACGTGGGCGGCGGCTCGAAGGAGTTCTACGTCCCCGTGTCGTCGGTGCTGATCGAAGAGACTGTCGCTGTGCCGAAGCTTTACATGATCGGACAAGGGCAGAAGGTCGCTGCGGTGGCTTCGTCGGCGTTTGTGTCGACGACGCAGCTGCTGGTCGATATCCGTGCCGGGCTGGTGGTGGATATTCGATCGAACTACACGAACCTGCTCACTGAGCTGCCCGCGTTGCCCGATGTGCTGCTGACCGGAACGGGCCCGACCGCTTCGAAGCGAGGCTGGACGGCTGAGATGACGGAGAGGCAGTTCCTGGACGCAGACGCCGGAGAGACTTCGCCGCTGGGGCGCGCGGAGCTT
>JAURVW010001214.1 GCA_030655275.1 Solirubrobacteraceae bacterium | reverse complement strand
TCGCGCGCGCTGATGCCGAGCGCGCGTGCATAGCGCTGCGCGATCTGGCCGATGGCGGTCACGGCGCGCGGGCCGCTCAGCAAGTGCATCGCATCGACGGCGTCGTTCGCGGCGCTCGCGGTCAGGCGCAGCATCTCGCCGTCGCTGTCGGGCTTGCGCACCGGCGAGTCGAGCGGCAGGCGGCGCGCCATGTGCATCACGTCGTCGCCGAGGCCCCAGTGGTGGGCGACGGCGCTGCCGAGGGATTCGATGTCGGTGCCGAGCACGGCGTAGGCCGCGGCCTCTTCGCTCAGGCCCGGCTGGTCCGGCTGGCCGGCCTCGCGCGGTTGCGGCTTCATCAGTTGTTCGATCTGCTCGGCTTCGTCGGCGAAGTGATAGCGCAGCATCAACCGGCCGAGGTTCTGCAACACGGCGATCAGGTAGACGACCTGCGCGTCGTAGCCGGCCGGGCGCAGCGCCTGCGCGGTGTGGCCGGCCAGGCGGACGCGGTCGAGCGTGATCTGCATCGCAGCCGCCTGCGGCTCCGAGAGCGGCCCCGGCCACGCGCGCAGCGTGTTCGCGGCGAGCCGCACGCCGTTCACGCCGATCAGCGAGATGATGCGGCGCAAGGTCAGCACCGGGCCGTTGCCTTGAATCTGAGTGCCCTGCACTTGCGCGGAATTGAGCGTGCGCAGAAGCTCGAAGCTGAGCGCCATGTCGGCGAGCACCTGGTCGGCGATCTCGTCGGTGCGCTGGCTCTCGAGGCTGGTGACGCGCGCGACGCGCGCCGCGAGCCCCGGCAACGCCGGCAGGTGGCCGACGCTGTGCAGGCGATCGAGCAGCAACGCGACCGGCCCGCCGCCGTCTTCGGACTGGGCCTCGAGCCAACCGGTCAGCGCGCCCAGCAAGGTGCGTGTGCTCTGGTAGCGCAGGCGCTCCTGGCCCGAGGTGCAGCGGTTCGCGATCGCGCGCAGCGCTTCGGGAATCGGCAGCGGCGTCGTCCACGGCAGGCGCACGAGTTCGCGGCCGAGCGGCGCCATGCGCGCGATCACGAGTGCGGTGTCGGCCTGGTCGAGCGCCGGTTGGCTCGTCAGCAGGTGATGCAGCAGCACGCCGCAGGCGAGCAGGTCGCGGGCGGCGGCAGCGCGGCGCGCGCGCAGCTCGCTCGGGTCCATCGCCATCGTGCGTTCGTTCGAGAGCGCGCGTGACGCGTCTTGCGCCGCGCGGTTCGCGTCGCCGGCGGTGGCGAGGGCCATCACGCTGACGTTGCCGCGCTCGTTGATCAGCACGCTGTGCAGTTGCAGATCGAGGTGCGCGACGCCCGCCTCATGGGCGAAGGCC
>JAURVW010001213.1 GCA_030655275.1 Solirubrobacteraceae bacterium | reverse complement strand
TGCGGCCGGTGTGGGCGTCGGGGTCGGCGTTGCGGCCGGCGTCGGCGTCGCGGTGGCGACGGGTGTCGGCGTCGGCGTCGGTGCCGGCGTCGCGGTTGGCGCGGGCATCGGGGTCGGTGTCGGGGTCGGCGTGGGCGTTGCCGGTGGCGCGCCGAAGTCGCAGATGGGATCGGTCCCCACCAATGCCTCGTCCTCTCCGAGCCCGTCGCCGGGGACCGAGCCGTCGCTGAGCCGGCAGGCGTCGTTCCACGCGTAGATCTTCTGGTTCGGAGCGGTGTAGCCGACGTTCACCGTGCGCAGCACATGGCGAGCACCGGTGGCGAGCACCGTCACCCAGGTCTTGGCCCCGTCGGTCAGATAGGGCTCGTCGACCCGAAACCGACCGTCGGACGTTGGGAATCCGCGGATCTCGGGTGCGGCGACCGACCACACGTCGGACGCGTCCGGCCCCGGCTCCAGCACGCGCCACACGTACTGGTTGAAGACGCGTGGGCTCCCGGTGGAGGTCCAGGTGACCTGGGTATCGGACGCCCAGCGGGCGGAGGACTCGATGAACGGCGCGTAGAGGAACTCGTTGCTCCCCAGTCGGGCGAGCTGCGTGCCGTCGGCGCGGACGGCCCAGTACGTGCCCGGGTAGGTGGAGCCGCCCGATTCGGAGCCCTTGCGAAAGACGATGTGCTTGCGATCGGGCGAGTACTGACCCTCGGAGAGCTTGGTGGCCGGGGTACCGTCACCGAGCAGCGTCGCGAGCTCCGCGGAGGTGACGGGGGCGCCGACGGGCGTCTGGGATCGGATCGAGGCGTTCGCGCCGGCGGGCAGGGCAGCGAGGACGCCGGCCACCGCGATCAGGCGCAGCGGGCGGAGGAGAACAGGGTTGGACACGGACGGCATTCTGTAGGTCCTCTACATCTGTGTCAATCGAAGGGATACGCACCGACCCGACGCAGAGGTCCCCTGCCGCGAAACGAGCCGCCCGCGCTCCCCAGACCACCCGCCGGCGGTCCGGGGGTCGGCCAGCGAAGCTGATGGCGCCACCGGAGCTACGCTGCTCGCGTGGCTCCCGCGCTCGACCTGCCCGCCGCCTACGAACGCATGAGGCCATTTCCGCTCGGTCGGGCCGTCGTCTCGCGGGGCTATCGCCTCGCCGCGCCGTATTTCCTCACGATCCCGGCGAAGCTCGACGTGCTCGAACCCGGCAGGGCCGTCGCCTCGATGCCGGCGCGCCCGTGGACCCGCAACCACCTGGGCACGGTCCATGCGATCGCGCAGTGCAACCTCGCCGAGTTCGCCATGGGCGCGGTGGCCGAGGCGACCGTCCCGGACACCCACCGCTGGATCCCCCGCGGCATGACGATCGACTACCTCACGAAGGCGACCGGCACGCTCGTCGCCGAGGCCACGATCGCCCTGCCGAAGTCGCTCGGCGACAAGGTCGAGCTGCCCGTCGAGATCTCGCTCACGGACCGCAAGGGCCACCAGGTGTCGCACGCCCAGATCCGCATCTGGATGACGGCGAAGCGAACCTGACGCAGGCCCCGACCCTGACGGCTCGCGGCCGCGTTCAGGCCGAGGTCTTCTCGAGCCCGGGCGCCGGCTGCGCCGAGTCGGGAGCGACCGGATCCACGTGCAGACCGGGGCGAACGTAGATCTGATCGCCGACGGCGAGCTCGAGGCGCGATGCCTCACCACGCGTGATCTGCGCCGAGAGGTCGGTCGACTCGCCGTCGCGCAGCTCCACGCGTACCTCGAAGCCGAGGTGCACGACCCGCTCGACGGTGACGGGCACGGCATCGTCGATCTGCCTCTTCGACAGCACGAGGTCGTGCGGTCGCACGAGTTCGCCGCGCAGCTTCGCCGTCGGCCCGAGGAACGACATCACGAACGTGTTGGCGGGCGTCTCGTAGACCTCGCGCGGGCTGCCCCACTGTTCGATCCGACCCTCGTTGAGCACGGCGATGTGGTCGGCGACGTCGAGCGCCTCCTCCTGGTCGTGCGTGACCAGGACGGTCGTGACGCCCGTCTCGGACTGGAGCTGGCGCAGCCACTGACGCAGGTCGTCGCGGACCTTCGCATCGAGCGCGCCGAACGGCTCGTCGAGGAGCAGGACCTTCGGGTGCACGGCCAGCGCGCGAGCCAAGGCCATGCGCTGACGCTGGCCTCCGGAGAGCTGGGACGGATACCGCTCCTGGTATCCCCCGAGCCCGACGATCTCGAGGAGCTCGTCGACCCGCTTGGCGATCTCGGCCTTCGGTTGCTTGCGAATCGACGGCCCGAAGCCGACGTTGTCGCGCACCGTCATGTGCTTGAACGCGGCGTAGTGCTGGAAGACGAACCCGATCTCGCGTTCCTGCGGTGGCACGTACGTGACGTCGCTGCCGCCGATGATCACCGTCCCGCCGTCGGGGACCTCCAAGCCGGCGATCGCACGCAGCAGCGTCGACTTTCCGGAGCCCGACGGCCCGAGCAGGGCCGTGAGTGAGCCGCTCGGGATCGTGAGGTTGATGTCGCGCAGGGCGTGGTAGTCGCCGTAGTGCTTCTCGAGGCCGTGCACCTCGATGGCGTGGGAGCCGACGTTGATCGCGCCGGAGCCTTCCACCAGCGCGTGGAGCGCGTCCGCGGACGGAGCGATATCGGTCATCTTTCGGTCCTCTTCTGATCGAGGACCGTCATCAGCAGGAGCGTGATGAGGGCCAGGATCATGAGCAGCGTCGAGGCGGAGTAGGCCCCGAAGGTGTTGTGGTCATCGATGTAACGCCCGTGGACGAGCAACGTCAAGGTCTGCGACTCACCCGGAACGCCCGCCGAGACCATGATCACCGCGCCGAACTCGCCGAGCGAGCGCGCGACCGTCAGCACGATCCCGTAGGTCAGGCCCCACCGGATCGCAGGCAGCGTGATGCGCCAGAAGGTCTGCCAGCGGGAGGCACCGAGCGTGGCCGCCGCCTGCTCCTGCTCCTCCCCGATCTCGTGGAGGACGGGCTCGACCTCGCGGACGACGAACGGGAGCGTGACGAAGATCGTCGCCAGGATCATGGCCGGCAGGGCGAAGATGATCTTGAAACCGCCGTCCTTCTCGATGAAGCCGAACCAGCCGTTCGCACCCCACAGCAGGATCAGTGACACGCCGACGACGATCGGCGACACGGCGAACGGCAGGTCGACGATCGCCTGCACGAGGCCGCGACCGCGGAAGCGCCCGCGGACGAGGGCCAGCGCCGTCGCGATGCCGAAGATGACGTTGAGCGGAACGACGATCGCGACGATGAGCAGCGACAGCGACAGTGCCGAGATCGCCGCCGGGGTCGTGATCGACTCCCAGAAGGCGACGAAGCCGTCCTCGAACGTGCGGTAGAAGATCAGGACGATCGGGACCGCGACGAGGAGGAAGAGGTACGTCAGCGCGACGGTGCGCAGCGTGAGTCGCGAGGTGCGGGAGAGGATCATCGGGCGGCCTCTTCACGGCGAGCGGCGCGGCTGCCGACCAGGCGCAGGCCCAGGAGCACGACGAACGCGATGATCAGGAGCGCGACCGAGATCGCGGCGCCGTTGGCGAACCGGTCGATCTCGAACTGCTTCTGGATGTACTGCGAGGCGACCTCGGTCTCGCGCGGGATGCCGCCGCCGATGAGCACGACGGAGCCGTACTCGCCGATCGCGCGGGTGAACGCGAGCCCGGCACCGCCGAGCACGGCGGGAGCGAGCGTCGGCAGGATGATCTTGAGGAAGATCGTGCGGTTGCTCGCCCCGAGCGACGCGGCGGCCTCCTCGACCTCGCGGTCGATCTCGATCAGGACGGGCTGTACCGAGCGGACGACGAACGGCAGCGTCACGAAGAGCAGGGCGACGACCAGCCCGGGACGGGTCGCGTTGAGGTGGATGTCGAACGGGCTCTGCGGCCCGTAAAGCGACAGCAGCACGATGCTCGCCACGATCGTCGGCAGCGCGAACGGAAGGTCGATGAGCGCGTTGACGATGCGCTTGCCGCGGAACTCGTCGCGGACGAGCACCCAGGCGATGAGGGTGCCGAGGACGACGTTGATGACCGTGACGACGAGCGACACGCCGAGCGTGACGAGCAGCGCGGCCCGGGCGGCGGGTGCGTTGATCGCGTCGACGAACTCGCCCGGGCCGTTCTCGAACGCCTTGGCCGTGACGGCCGCCAGCGGCAGGAGGACGATGACGCTCAGCCAGAGCGTCGCGATGCCGAGCCCTCCCGGCCCGACGCCTCCGGGGGCGCTGCGCCCCGCGCGCCGCTTCGCTGAGGAAGACGGTACGCGGGGCGGCTTTGCGGTGCTGACGGCCATGGGCTGGGTGTGATCCGAGGGGGCCGGAGAGCCCTAGCTCGTGGCCTTGTCGTAGATCTTCGCGATCGTGCCGTTGTCGGCGTCGAACAGCTCGGGGTCGACCTTGCTCCAGCCACCGAGGTCGGTGATGGTCCACAGCTTCTCCGGCTCCGGGAACTTGTCCTTGAACTCGGCGGCGACGGTCGGGTCGACCGGGCGGAAGCCGGCCTCACCCCACAGCTTCTGGCCCTCGGCGCTGTAGAGGAAGTCCTTGAAGGCCTTGGCCTTCTCGACGTTCTTGCTCTTGTTGACCACGGCGACGGGGTTCTCGATCTTGAACGTGTGCGGCGGCGTGACGTGCTCGACCTCTTCGCCCTCGCTCTCGATGAAGAGGGCTTCGTTCTCGTAGGTGAGCAGCGCGTCGCCCGTGCCCTGGAGGAACGTCTCGGTCGCCTCACGGCCCGACTTCGGCTGCACCTTCACGTGTTCGCCGACGAGCTTGGAGATGTAGGCGGTGCCGGCGGCGGCGTCCTTGCCGCCATCGGACTTGTCGGCGTACGGCGCGAGCAGGTTCCACTTCGCGGAGCCCGAGGAGAACGGGTTCGGCGTCACGACCTCGATGCCGGGCTTGAGGAGGTCGTCCCAGTCCTTGATGCCCTTCGGGTTGCCCTTGCGGACGGCGATCGTGACGACCGAGCCGAAGGCGAGGCCCTTGTTGGCGTCGGTGTTCCAGTCGGCGTCGACGAGGCCGGCCTTCACGAGGCGCGTGACGTCGGGCTCGACGGAGAAGTTGACGATGTCGGTGTCGAGGCCGGCCTCGACCTTGCGCGACTGGTCGCCGGAGGCGCCGTAGGACGGCGAGAACTCGACGCCCTTGCCGGCGTCGGTCGCCTGGAAGGCCGGGATGAGCTTGTCGAAGCCGGGCTTCGGAACGGCGTACGCGACGAGGCTCAGCTTGACCGAGCCCTCGCCGGCGGGAGCATCAGCACTGTCGGTGGTGCTGTCGCTGGAACCGCCGCACGCCGCGAGGCTCGCGGCAGTGGCGAACGCGACGAACGCGGTGGATAGGGAGCGTGGGCGCATGGATCCTCGAAGGCTGGTGAGCAAGAAGGCCGTAAAGGCCTCAGAGTTTGAGGAGAATACCCCAAACCCGACCTAACCACCCAACAGGATTCATTTAGCCCCCTATTGGGGCTACCGCCTGTCCCACGCTCCGGGCGCGGCGATCAGCTGGCTGATCACGTCGGGGAGTTCGCCGGTGGCGAGATCGGCGACGGTCGTGACCTCGAGAACGGCCCGAAGCGAGGCACGGACGGCGATCCAGACCTCGCGGAGCTGGGAGGAGGCGCCGGGGTAGTCGACCTGCTCGGGGGCGACGCCGGCAACGGCGGCCATCGGGCCGTCGACCGCACGGATCACGTCGGCGAGGGCGATGCTGGCGGCGTCTCGGGCGAGTCGGTGGCCGCCGTCGACGCCGCGCTTGCTCTCGACGATGCCGGCGCGGCGCAGTTCCTGGAGGATCGTCGCGAGGAACGGTCGCGGAATGCTCTGTGCCTCGGCGAG
>JAURVW010001212.1 GCA_030655275.1 Solirubrobacteraceae bacterium | reverse complement strand
GCTTCGGGTACGGCGTCGCGATGCGCAAGAGCGAGGCACGGCAGCGGCAGGCCGCCGTCGTCGACTCACTCACGGGCCTGCTGAACCGCTCCAAGCTCAGCGACCGGTTCGAGGAGGTGCGACAGTTGGCCGTCGCCCGCCACGAATCCGTCGCGCTGCTCGTCTGCGACCTCGACCACTTCAAGGCCGTCAATGACGAGCACGGCCACGCCGCTGGCGACCGCGTCCTCGTCGACACCGCGATGTTGCTGCGGGCTGCGCTCGCCGGCCACGAGCTGATCTACCGCCTCGGCGGCGAGGAGTTCGTCGTGATCATCGCGGGCGCCGACGCCGCCTCCGCCGCCTCCAACGCCGAACGGGTGCGCGCGGCGATCGCCACGGGCCGGCCGGGCGGGGTCGACGTGACCATCTCCGTCGGCACGGCCGTCGCCGCTGGCGCCGACCTCCACTACGACGCCCTCTTCGGCGCCGCCGACGCCGCCCTGTACGACGCCAAGCACCGCGGCCGCGACCAGGCCGTCACCGTCGTCCTCGCGGCAGGCGCGGTGACCGAGGTCGACGAGCACGGCGGCCGCCTCGAGCAGCTGCGCGCCGCCTGAGAACTTCGCGCAACCCCGCGTTGCCCGAGGCGCCCCGCGCGGTATCCTGTGAGGACGTCCCCGGCGCCTGCGCCAGGGGGCGGTCAGCGGCCGTGAGCGGCTGGCGGGTGTGCCGGGAAGTCTGGTCGGCGAGCCTCACTCGCCCCTGCCCGGAGCCAACGCTTGCCCGATCCGAACGACGACCCCAAGACCCGGCCCGCCGCCTCGGCGAGCGGCCGGACCCTCCCGACCGCAGTGGGGAGTCTTCCCGCTCGGACGCCTTGGGAGGACCGCAGCTCGCGTAGCCTCCGCGCCTTCCTGAAGACCGAGACCGGGAGCGCCGGCCTTCTCCTGGCCGCCACGCTGATCGCGCTCGTCTGGGCGAACTCGCCGGCTGGCGACCTCTACGACGACCTCTGGCACACCGAACTGGCGGTCGACCTCGGCGGTTACGGCGTCACCGAGGACCTCGCGCACTGGGTCAACGACGGGCTGATGGCCTTCTTCTTCTACGTGGTGGGGCTCGAGATCCGCCGCGAGCTCGTGCTCGGCGAACTCCGAGACCGCCGCGCCGCCGCGATCCCGGCGATCGCCGCACTCGCCGGCATGGTGGTTCCGGCCCTGCTCTACACCGCGATCAACGCGGGCGGCCCGGGAGCGCACGGCTGGGGCATCGTGATGGCGACCGACATCGCCTTCGTGCTCGGCGCGCTGGCTCTCCTCGGCGATCGCGTCCCTCCGGGGGTTCGCGTGTTCCTGCTCACCCTGGCGATCGTCGACGACGTCGGCGCCATCGCCGTGATCGCGACCTTCTACAGCGACTCGATCGACCTCGCCGCCCTCGGCGCAGCGGCAGCGGTGCTCGCTGCCATCGTGCTCGTGCGTCGCTTCGGACCGCCGCTGCGCGGGCCCGCCTACTTCGGCGCGGGCCTGGTCCTCTGGTACCTCACCCTCAAGTCGGGGATCCACCCGACGATCGCCGGCGTCGCGATGGGCCTCGTCACCGCCGTCCACCCTCCCCAGCGCGCCGACGTGGAGCGGGCCGCGAGCATCACCCGTCTCTTCCGCCGCGCGCCGGACCCCGCGTCGGGTCGTGCCGCGATCCTCGAGATCGGCGCCGCGGTGTCGCCGAACGAGCGGTTCCAGAACCTGATCCACCCGTGGACCAGCTACCTCGTGATCCCGGTCTTCGCCCTCGCCAACGCCGGCGTGCCCCTCGGCGGCGACGCGCTCGAGCGGGCGCTCACGTCGCCGGTCACGATCGGTGTGGTCGTGGGCCTGGTCGTCGGCAAGCTGTTCGGCGTGTCGCTTGCGACCCTTGCCGCCGTGAAGGCGAAGGTCGGGCCACTGCCGACCGGCGTCGGCGGCAGCCACGTCTTCGGCGCCGCCGGGCTCGCCGGCATCGGGTTCACCGTGTCGCTGTTCGTCGCCGAACTCGCCTTCTCCGAACAGGAACTCCGCGACGAGGCGAAGATCGGCGTGCTCGTCGCGTCGGTCGTCGCCGCCGTCATCGGCCTGGCCGTGCTCGCGTTGCGCACCGATCCGCCGGCCGCCGAGCACGAGGGCCCGCGCCCGCTCGATCCGCCGGTCGACGCCGCCTACGACCGGATCCGCGGACCGCTCGACGCGCCCCACACCCTCGTCGCCTACATCGACTACGAATGCCCGCACACCCGCGACCTCGGGCCGACCGTCAGGGCACTGCTGGAGGATGCGCCCGACCGAGTGCGGCTCGTCGTACGCCAGCTGCCCCTGGAGGGCGAGCACCCCGGCTCGACGCTGGCTTCCGAGGCGGTGCTCTCGGCCGCAACCCAGGGAAAGTTCTGGGAGTTCCACGACCGTCTCCTCGAGCATCCGATCGGCGACGATCTCGGCCCGGCCGACCTCCTGCGTCTGGCTGCCGAGGTCGGGCTGGACCCGGACCGCGTCGCCGACGACCTGCGCCACCACGTCCGTGGCCCAGCCGTGCAGGCAGAGGTAGACGGCGCCGCCCGCAGTGGCGTTCCGGGCACGCCGACCCTGTTCCTCGACGGGGAGCGCCTCGACACCCACGACCCCGTCGCGCTGCGGAGCCTGATCGACGCCTAGCTCTGGGGCACGACGTAGAACGTCGTGCCGACGCCGGGCTCGGAGGAGAGCCAGATGTCGCCGCCCTGGCGACGACAGATCAGACGGCAGATCGCCAAGCCCGCGCCCGTGCCCGCCGACGACGGCTCGAGCTGGCGAAACAGCGCGAAGACGTGGTCGTGGTGAGAGGGATCGATGCCGATCCCGCGGTCGGCGACCGTCAGGACCTCCGTGTCCGGCCGCGCGCCTTCGAGCCCATCCGGGGGCGGTGCCGTGCGCGACACCTCGTCGAGGGTGGAGCGGCCGATCTCGATCGTCGCCGGGCCGTCGCTGTACTTGATCGCGTTGCCGATCAGGTTGAGCAGGACGTGTCGCAGCGCCCCGGGATCCGTCGTCATCGAGGCGTCCTCCACCTCGATCTGCGCGACGCCATCCTCGAGGCCGAGCAGTTCGCGGGCCTCCGCCGTCGCGACCTCGAGCGGGGTCTCGGCCGGCATCCAGGCATCCCGGCCGATCTGCGCGTAGGCCATGAGGTCGTCGAGCAGGCCCTGCATCCGGGCCGCGAGCCGGACGATCGTGTGGAGCTGGCCCTGCTCGTCCTCCGTGAGGCGGTCGCCGGTGTCTTCGAGGTGGAACTCGGTGAACTGCCGGATGCCGCGCAGCGGTGCCATGAGGTCGTGTGCGGCCGCGTGGGCGAACGCGTCGTACTGCTCGTTGGAGCGGGCGAGTTCGGCATTCAGCGCGCGCATCTGGGCGAAGCGGGCGAGCTGCACCTGCCCGATCGCGTCGCGGAGCGCCTCGGCCTGCGCGAGCTGCGCCGACGTCCACGGCGCGCACGTCCCGTTGGAGTCCTCCTGCCGGGTCGCGATGCCGGCGAAGAGGTCGTCGGCGACCGTGTCCCCGACGACCTGGTGCTGCACCCACCTCACCGCGCGGCGGTCCTCCCGGCGCGTCCAGATCAGGATGTCGTCGGCGGTGGCACCGATCCGGATGGCGAGGTAGCCCGCCGCCGTGGAGGCGTCGATGGCGGAGCCGGCGTCGACGTCGAGCGTGACGGCGGAGGCGACCGGGGGTTTGGAGCCATCCACGGCGGAACGTCCGATCGCGAGCAGCGCGTCGATCTCGGACTTCGGCGCCTCCAGGCCACAGGTCGCGACCCGCCCGTCGATCGCCACGATCGCGCCCTCGGCCGCACATATGCCGATGAGGTCGTCGGCCTGCTGGATGAGCCCGCCGACGAGGTCGGGTGTCGAGGCGACCGCGCCCATCAGCCGCAGGGAGTATCGGCCGAGCGCGAGCTGCTCCCGGGCGTCCTCCTGTTCGATGAGTTCGGCGAGCCTCGCGCCGGTCGCGGCGCCCAGGAGCCGCAGCTCGGACTGGGTCGCGGCCGGCACGGCGGTGGCCGTCGGGTGGTGGATGAGGATGCGGCCCCAGAGGCGCCCGGCAACGACGATCGGCAGGCTCGCGGTGGCGCGCACCCCGATGCTCGCCAGGCGGCCCAGGAACTCGGGATAGGGCCGCAGCAGCGTGCTGCCCTCGAGATTCAGGTGGGGCGCCGGCGGGACCAGGTTCGCGGCGGGCGCGGCGAGGTCGGTCACGAAGAACGGGATGGATCGCCCGCCCTGGCTCGGCTGGCCGGGCGGCACGTCGATGGCCTCGACGGCCTGGCCGACGAGGTCCGGTCCGCCAGGATCGTCGTTGGCGACCACGATGTTGTGGCCGATCGATTCGATGCGGCAGACCCAGGCGCCGTCGAAGCCGAGCCGGCTCCTCGCGACCTTGGCCGCCGTCAGCAGCAGATCCGGCGACGACGCGCTGGCCAGCAGCCGGTCGTTCCACCCGGCGACCCGCTCGATCGGGTTCGTCTCGGCCTCGATCGGTCCGGGTCCGCCGGTCGGCAGCAGGTCGAGCGCGAGGAGCCCCGGCGCCGGTGTGAAGGCCCGGACGCGCACCCGAGCGCCGTTCGGGAGTCGCGCCGGCCACCAGCCACCTGCCCGATCGGAGTCCTCTCGGAGCACGTCCTGGGCGATGCGGGCGACCTCGCCGCCCAGCGCCGCGTCGAGCGGGGCCCCGACCAGCCCCTGGGGCTCTTGGCCGAGGAGCGCATCGCAGCAATCCGAGATGTGGGCCACGCGGCGGGCATCGTCGACGATCACCACCACGCCACTCGCCTCGAGCTCACCGCCCGAGGGCACCGAGCCGATCAACGAGCTCCTTCGTTCTGCTCGTTCTGCGCGCGGCGGTGGTCGAGGAGCTCGCTGGCGAGGGCCGTGAGGTCCTTCACGATCTCGAGCTGTTCGGGCGTCCACTCGTGCGGTTCGGAATCGATCGCGCAGAACGCGCCGACGACCTCACCGGAGGCGAGTCGCAGCGGAAAGCCCGCGTACGCGATCACGCCGTTGTCCTCGACGCTGCCGTTGTCCTTGACGGTCGGATGCTCACGGGCATCGGGCACGATCAGGGCCTGTCCCGTCGCCACCACGTTCTTGCAGAACGAGTGCGACAGCGGAAACTCCGAATGCGTGAACTCGTCTGCGTCGAGGCCCACCTGGGCCGCGTGGACCTGGCGGTCGTCGGTGATCAACGACAGGATCGAGACCGGCACGCCGAGCAGCTGCACCGCGATGCGGTTGAGGCGCGCGAAGAGTTCCTGCTGCGGCCCGTCGGACAGCCCGAGCGCCTCGACGGCGGCAAGGCGGACGGGGTCGGAGAGGGCAGGGGTGAGGGGGTCGGGTGGGGGCAAGGAGCGGACCGTTTGGCGCCCAGGACCCTAGCGGCCGGGTTGGGCTTTCCCCAGTACGGAGCCGGGGGCTGGCGCGGTCACGACGGCCCTAGGCCTCGGCGAGCCACTCCACGATCGCAGGCACGAACCTCGCGACTCGCACGGCGCCGAGGTGATCGGCGTCGAGGAGCTCCAGGCGGGATCCCTCGAGGGCGTCGGCGAGGCGCTCAGGATGGTTCGCGAGGCCGTCCTTGTCGCCCGCGATCACGAGCGTGGGGGCGGTGATGCGGTCGAGCGCGACGCCGTCGGTGTGCATCGAGGCGGCCTGCGCGGCAAGGGCGGAGAGGTCGGC
>JAURVW010001204.1 GCA_030655275.1 Solirubrobacteraceae bacterium | reverse complement strand
TTCGCCGAGGGCAAGGACTTCTGCAAGCCGGTCAAGCCGAACACGATCGCCAAGTCGCTCGCCATCGGCAACCCCGCCGACGGCCCGTACGCGATCGACATCGCCCGCACCACGGGCGGCTCGATCGAGGCCGTCACCGACGACGAGATCCGCGCCGGCATCAAGCTGCTCGCCGAGACGACCGGCATCTTCACCGAGACCGCCGGTGGCGTCACCACCGCCGTCCTCAAGAAGCTCGCCGACCAGGGCGCCATCGGCCCCGACGAGCGCACCGTCATCGTCATCACCGGCGACGGCCTCAAGACCCTCGACGCCGTCCGCGGCTCGTTCGAGTCCTACGAGGTCGACCCGAACATGAACGACTTCATCACCACCGTCGAAGGGGAGGCACTCGTCTCATGACCCTCATCAAGCTCCCGACCCAGCTCCGCGACGTCGCCGGCGGCGCCGCCGAGGTCACCGTCGAAGGTGGCACCGTCAAGGAGGCCCTCGAGTCGCTGTTCGCGCAGCACGAGGAGCTCCGCGGTCGCATCACCGAGAACGGCGAGCTGCGCCGCTTCGTCAACATCTACCTCGCCGGCGAGGACATCCGCTACCTCGACGGCGTCGACACCCCGGTGCCCGCCGGCGGCGAGCTCACCATCCTCCCGGCTGTCGCCGGCGGCTGACGGGCTCTCGCTTGCATCTTCCGTTCGTGGGCGAGCGGCCCGGCGCAGGCGCCTAAACCACTCGCGCACGAACGGACTCTGCGGCGCTATAGCCGCGTCAGGACTTGACGAGAGTCAGGTCGGCCGTTTGCGGCGGACCTGAGGGGGCTGGTCGCGGATCTTGCGTCGCCTCGGTGAGACGGGCTCCGCCACCTCCACCGGCATGGGGAACTCCTGGAGCCGGGTGATCGCTTCGCGGTGCTCTGCGAGGCGTGGCGCGGCCGTCGGTGCAGGGACGGGCGTCAGCGGTTCGCCGTTGCCGGCCCCGGTCGTGCCCATCAGGTGCCGGTGCCGAGGCGGAAGTGGTCGAGCACCTCGGCGGAGGTGAGGTTGCGACCCCAGAGCACCGGCTCGTCGAGATCGGCCGTGAGGTTGAGGGTCGACTCGTGCGAGCGGCCGAACCAGACGGTCGTGCTGCCGGTGTGCGCGGTCGTGTTGCAGGTCGTGGCCGCGGCGACCTGGACGCCGTCGACGTAGAGGGTGATCGCTCCTGTCGTGCGGACCCGGTTGAACACCACGTGGTGCCAGAGGCCGTCCGCGAGCACGCCTGCGGCCGACCGGATGGTCGAGACGGCCGCGTTGCCGCAGCCCGCCACGATCCTGCCGGTCGCGTCGACCGCGACGCCGAAGTCGTTGTTGTTGGCCGCGTTTCCGGCGTCGATGAGACCCGCGGAGTCGCTCCACAGGGTGCCCGGTCCGAGCCCGCTCGTCGCGGTGCCCTTCACCCAGATCTCGACGGCGTAGTTGGAGGCGATCGCCGCGCGGCGCGTGGCGCTCAGGTAGTCGCTGCCGCCGTTGAGGCGGACGGCGGTATCGCCGCTGCCGACGATCGCCCCGGGTACGCGGCGGGTCGGCGTGCCGTTGTAGGTCGCGGCCGCGTTGCCGCCGGTGCCGAGGTTCGCGCCGCTCGTGGTGGTCTCCGCGAAGCGGTAGTACTGCGAGGCCAGGCCCTCGGCGGGGGCGCCGAACTCGCCGAGGATCATGCCGCTGTAGGAACGGATGTTGTAGGTCAGGCCCGACTCGGTGGTGCGGTCGCCGTTCATGTTCGTCGCCCGGATCGACCAGCCGCCGCTCGTGCCGGTGCTCAGCGGCGAGAACGCCGTCTTCGCGTCGGACCGGTACGCGTACCCCGAGAAGGGGCCGCCGGTGGTGAAGAGTGGGATCTCGGCGTCGCCGGAGATCGCCTCGAGGTCGGCGGTGGCGGTCGCGACGCCGGCCGGATCGGTGATCGACTGCGCGCACACGTAGAACGTCTCTCCCTGGCGCACCGTCTCGGCCGGCGCGCCGGCGGCGCAGGTGGGATCGGTCGTGATCCGGGTGTTCGTGATCACGGGCTTGGAAGCGACCGCACGGGTCGTGAACGTGTTGACGCCCGTACTGGTCGATGAGACGAACGCCGCAAAGGCGGTGCCGGTCACGACGCCGAGCACGGCGAGCACGATGAGGGTGATCCGGCGCTTCATCGGCTGTGCGCCTCCCACGAGAAGGTGTTCGTCGCGCTGGAACTCGCGGCGGCCGGGTCCTCGTCGACGGTGACCGTCACGCGGTACCAGTTCGATTCGCCCTGCTCCCATTCGGAGGGGGCGGAGACGGCGTCGTGGATCCCGGCGATCTCGGCCGGCCCGAGCGCACGGGACCAGATGCCGACCTGGTCGACCCGGCCGCTGCTGTACGCGGTGCCGGTCCCGTCACGCATGAGGAAGAACGGCGAGGTGGGGGCGGTCGTCGCGCCGACGCTGCCCTCGAAGACCTTGCGCCCGTCGAGGAAGTACTGCACGGCCCCGCCGTTGCGCACGAGCGCGTGGTGGTGCCAGTCGTTGCGCAACGGTGCGAACGGGATTCCGGTGTCGAACACCTGGTCGCTCACGCGGAACTTCATCGTGCCGCTCCCGTCGTCGAAGCCCAGCGACCACCCGGCGTTCGCGCCCGTGGAGCTGTCGCGCATGATCGCGCTGCCACCGGAGAGCTTGAACCAGCCGCCGATCGTCGCCGCCGTGGTGAGGCCGGCGGCGGGGAGGGCGAGGGTCTGCGTGGTGCCGTTGAAGGCGACGCCCCATTGGATGTCGGTCGGGGAGGGCTGGGCGCCGTTCGTGACCACCGGGCCGCCGGTCGCCGTGCCCGCGGTGCCGGTCGCGGCGACGGTCGAGCCTTGATTCGGCTGGTAGGTGCGGAAGTTGTCGACGTGGACGCCCGCGTTGTCGTCCTGCCCGCCGGTACCGACGAGTCGCACGCCCGTGCGGCCGGTCGAGGCGATCGACGCGTCCGTCGCCGTGAGTCGCTCCTCGCCGTCGATCAGGACGCGGATGGACGGGCCGTTCTGGTCGAGCACCACGTGCGCGGTGGCGCCGACGGCGACGGTGCTCGTCCACGAGGAGAGCACGGTGAAGGCGCCCGCGTTGATGGTGCCGAGTTCCCAGACGCCGGCGGCGGCGCGGTAGCGGACCAGATAGCCGGTGTCGCCCGTGGTGGGCATGCGCGACATGAGTCCCGCCTCGCCCGTCGTGGAGCGCACGGTGAAGTCGGCCGTGACGACCTCGGCTGCGGCGTTCGTGCCCGTGATCCGGTAGATCGCGGTGCCGGCGTTCTGCGGACGGACGCGCCCCGATGCGGAGAAGACGAGGTTCGTGGTGCTGACCGCCTGACGCGCCCAGGCCGTGCCGGCGACGAGTTCGCCGCGCGAGGTGAGCAGCGCGTTCGGGACGCCGGCGAAGTCGTCGGCGCGGCGGGTGCGCTCCCCGAGCTCCCAGAGCCCGACCAGGTTCGCACGCGACGTGAGGATCGGGAGGATGGTCGTCGCGTGGAGCGTGGCCGACGGATCGGAGATGCCAGTCGCCCAGTCGGAGGGCATGTCGCTCAGGCGACCGTCGTACACGACGCCGTTGCCGAGGCCGTAGTAGTTGCGCTCGTCCGGGGTGAAGCCGGCGCAGTCGTCGAAGCTCGAGGCGCCCGAACCGCGCGTGATCCGCACACCCAGGTGGCGGGCGAGTGAGCCGGCCGAGTCTGCGCGCAGGCGCACCTGTGAAGCGAGGGTGCCGTCCGAGGTGACCCGGATGCAGCTCGTGTCCGAGGCGCCCGCACCTGCGCCCGACAGCCCGACGAGCGAGGAGCCGCTGTCGTTGTCGTACAGGTGGACCGAGCCGGCCTCGACGAGATTGTCGGGGTTGGTGCTCGTGGCCGTGTACGCAGCGAAGGTCCCCGCGCTCACTGCGCAGGCAGCGACGAACACGACGACGGGGGAGAGCAGAAGACGACGGGACGCCACTGAGGGTGAGATCGCCCCCGCGTGAAGACCCCGGGAGGCCGCTGGACGTATGACCGACGCCCACGACCTCCGAAAAGCCGGATTTCAGGTTTCTTGGACGGATGGTCGGGCCAGTCGTCCGCCGGACTCAAACCGAACTCAAGCTCTTCCAGCAGATCCCGAAGAACCAACCAGACGCACTGCTCCACCCAGCGGTGCTTGCTTCCTCCCCTACGAGATTCACTGAAGGATCCATGCCTCGCACCCGTAAGCTTCTGCTGACGACACTGGTCGTCGGCGCTACGAGCGCTGTCGCCGGGCTCGGTGTCTTCGCGGCGTTCACCGCCCAGACGACCAACACCGGGAACCAGATCGCCTCCGGCACCGTGGCCATCGGCCAGAACAGTGGTGGCGTCGCCATCTACAACGTCACCAACGGGGGACCGGGCCAGACGACCCAGCGCTGCATCCGCGTGACCTACACGGGCACGCTCCCCGCCACCGTCAAGCTCTTCCGTTCCAACACGGTCACGCAGGGCACGGCCTTCAACCTGCAGGTCGAGCGCGGCAGCGGCCTCAACCCGACCACGAACCCGTACCCCTCCTGCACCGGCTTCACGCCGGACTCGCCGGGTGGCTCGCTCTACAACGGCACGCTGATCGGATTCCCGACGTCGTACCTCGCCGGTCCGGACGCCAAGGGCGCCGCCTGGGCACAGGGCGACACGGTCGACTACCGTTTCACCATCACCGTCATCGATGACCCCACGCCGAACACGCACGACACCGTGATCCAGTCGGGCAGCCACGCCTTCACGTGGGAGGCACGCAACAACTAGCGCGCCTCGCCGGAGGTCTCGCAGGCCTCGGACTCGCCTTCGCGGCGGCAGCCCCGTTCTCGGGGGTGCCGCCGCAAGGCGTTTCCGGCAAGCCTGCGCCGGCCCAGGTGGAGGTGCGTGCCCTGGCGAGCCCTGAGCTCGAGGTCAATCCCGTCGGGACGGTCCTCGCGAGCGCGGAGTTCCCGCCCCCTGGCGAGCGGGGCGGTCCAGCCGTCAAGCTGACGCTCGTGAACCAGACGCCGGTTCCGCAGCGCATCAGCATGCGGATGGCGCCGATCGCCTCGGCACTCGATGACGCCGTCCTGGTCCGCGCCAGCGGCGCCGGTGCCGTCCTGCTCGACGGCCCCTTGAAGGGCACGGGCGCGTGGTCGTTGCCAGCGGGGGTGCTCTCGTCCGGGGAATCCACGACGCTGCGCGTGCGGTTCAAGCTCAAGAAGGGCCTGTCCGGCGACGCGTATCGCGGCCGGATCGACATCCGCCAGCTCGAGTTCAAGGGCGTGCCGATCCAGACGCCGGCCGAAGAGGAGGAGTCCGAGTCGCCCGCGGCGACGACTCCGGCCGGGGCCGGATCGCCCGGCGGCAACGCTTCTGCCGCGGTGCTGCCGGCGACGACGCCAGGATCGACCACGCCGTGATCCTCGCCCGCCGCTTCGCCGAAGCGCTCCTCGCCGGCCTCGCCGCCGGCGCCGTGCTGCTCATCCTCGCGCCCGTGTTCATCGGGTGGCGGCCCTACACCGTGCTCACCGGCTCCATGCGCCCCGGCGTCCAGCCCGGCGACGTGGTGATGGACCGCCCGATCAGGGTGAGCGACATGCACGTCGGCGACGTCGTCACGTTCAGCGACCCGACCCGCAAGGGTGTCCTGGTCACGCACCGCGTCCGCGCGATCGCGCACAAGGCCGAGGCGACCGAGGTCGAGACCCGCGGCGATGCCAACAACGCCTCCGAGCGCTGGACGATCGCGACGAAGGACCGCGTCGGCAAGGTCGTCTACGTGATCCCCAAGATCGGCCACGTCGCGACGATCATCCGCAACCCCGTCGGGATCATCGTGCTCGTCGTGCTCCCGATCCTCGGCATCGCCGGCGGCATCATCCGCAAGATCTGGCAGGACGACGAGGACGAGGCAACGGAGCTGGCCGGCCGCGAACCCCCGCCCGACGACGCCGAGAGCACCGGACCCGCCGACCGCGAACCCTCGCCCGAGAACGCCTCACCCGATCCGGGGGACGCAGCGGAGCGCGACCTGCGCATGGTCGCGCCCGAGGGCGCAGGGTCGGCGCCGGACCGGTAGCCTGCCCTTCACCCGCGCCCGTAGCTCAGTGGATAGAGCGCCTGCCTCCGGAGCAGGAAGTCGGAGGTTCGAATCCTCCCGGGCGCGTCCCGCTCGCGGGCCCTGCTCACCTAGACCACGGAGCCGTTGTCCCATGGCCGAAGACGCCCCTTTCTCCTCTGACGACGAAGGCACGCTGCCGCACCTCGAGCGCGACACGTTCGACCTCGCCCTTCGCAGCGCCCCGGACCCCTTCCTCGGCGACCTGATCGAGCTCGCCGAGCACGGCACCGAGCTGGCCGTCGGCCTGCTGGTCAACGGCATGGTCGTGATCGGCCGTCTCGACCGCGACGAGTCGATGGCCCAGGCCCTCGCCACCATGCGTCGCCGCCTGATCGACCGCTCGCCGCAGCCCGAGGGCCAGTCCGACGAGCAGTGGTCCGCCGTGCGGGAGGGCTTCTCGAACGCGC
>JAURVW010001203.1 GCA_030655275.1 Solirubrobacteraceae bacterium | reverse complement strand
ACTTCGGTATTGGCTGTGAACTTCGTCTACACGCAGTTGACGAGTTTGGCGGCCCCGGTGTATCGGTTTGATTCGATCAGCGCGCCTAACGGTGGCGTGTACCTCCAGTACGTGACTCTCGCGACCGGCAGTTTGATTATCAACAACATCACTACCTCGGCAACGGGAGCGCTAATTTTGAACATGCTGACGGCGACCGCTGGCAGCATCAGCGTGACCAACTCGAACATTGGAACAACCCTGACGCTGAGCTCCGTCCTCGCTCAAGGCACTGGCGGCTGGATCACCGTGCAGGATGTGTCGCTGCAGACGCTTTCGTGGAACACGGTGCGGTCGCCACGAATGACGGTGAACCGCGTGTCACCGCCGCAAGGGTTCTCTGTCGAGACGCTGGAAGGGAATCTGACGCTGACCAACTGCAACTTTGGGCAAGGGATCTCGCTTACCAGCGCCAACTTTGCGAACGCGAACCTTATACTTGACAACGTGACGACTGAACAGTCCACTAGCATTGGTCTGTACCTGTCCTATACCACCTTCACGAACTCACAGTTCAACGTCACAAACTCCGTGATTGGGGTGAATACGAGAGCGCAGAGCACGTACGTGATTGCGTTGTACATGAACCATGGAAGCGCAGTGTCGACCGCGGCGTACTTCGCCAACAACGTGATTTACGCTCGGAACCGAGCGCCGGATGTCAGCGGATCCAACAACGCGTACGCCTTCCTTCTTAGCGCGCCGTGGCGAACGGGCAGCAGCTTGACCCTGTTTAACAACTCGATCAAGGGCATCGTGGACAGCCCCGCTCTGGACTACTCCCCTGGCTACGCAGTCTACATCAACAACTTCCAGTCTGACTCGTACCTCAGCCTGCCGGACAACGAGTGGGCGAACACCTTCGGCGACCTGTACTTGAGCGTCCAGCGGTACCCATTTGACCTTGCCTTCAACAACTTCTATCGCCCCGACGTCGGTCTCGTCATCCTGTCCAGCTCGTCGGACTTTGGTCGCAACATCACCATCACGAACTCGACGTTCCGGAAGATTGACATCTCGGCGATCACCGTCGCGAACCTGACGATTCAGAACGTGGCGCTGGTGCGGGTGTTATTGCTGGACGGGTACACGGCGTACAACTCCGTTCTCGACAACATCAACGTGGCGACCAAGGCCTCCGTGTGCGAGTCGCACTATTGCTACATTGGTGGAAACGCGCGAGCGACGAACATCACTGCGTACTCCACTTCGGCATTGGCTGTGACCTTCGCCTACACGCAGTTGACGAGTTTGGCGGCCCCGATATACCGGTTTGATTCGATCAGCGCGCC
>JAURVW010001201.1 GCA_030655275.1 Solirubrobacteraceae bacterium | reverse complement strand
TCCTTCTTGGCGAAGGCGCGCTCGACCTGCGCGATCAGCGCGGCCTCGCTCGAGTTGCTCTGCTTGAGGTCCAGGCCGTACGCCTTGATGCGCTTCTTGTTCTGCTGGCTCGTGACCCAGCCCGGATCGGAGTCGTACAGGGTGCCGTCGAAGACGTCCTTGAACTGGTTCAGCTGGTCGATGCTCTTGAGCCCGGCGGCCGGGGCGTTCGCGCCCTCGACGGCGTAACGCGGCACGAACCACGCCTGCGTCGCGCCGCCGTACGTCTCGCTGACGAGGTTCACGTCGGCCTTGGCCTTGTCGGCGAAGTCCTGCTGGTTCGGGAGGTTGACCTCGGTGAGGAGGTCGAGGTCGCCGCGCTGCAGGCCGACCCAACCCGGGGCCGGGTCGACCGGCGTGGCCTCCACGGACTTCACGCCGAGGTCCGGATGGTCCTTGGCGATCTGCGTGAGGATCTCGGTCTGGACGGCGGCGGCGGTCCAGGAGAACTGGCCGACCTTCAGTTCGATGCCTCCGGAGGCACCGGCCTTGGCGCTGTCGGTGCCGGAGTCGGAATCGCTGCCGCAGGCCGCGATGCCGGTGGCCAGCGTGGCGAAGATGGCGGCCGGCGCCACGATGCGCCTGAGGAACGTGGTGGGGGGCATGGGAAAGGGGGTCCTTTGGGTCAAGTTCGTTGCGTATGGAGCGACGCGGCGACTATAGTGCAACCCCGAAGTCAAATGCAACAAAAGCGACCCACATTTACCCCTTTGGTCCCTGCGCCCGAGATAGCGGGCGTTTCGACATCAACGGGCGGTGGTGGGAGCGCCCTCGAAAGCAGTGGCGCGGTCGCATCGACGAGCGCGCTCCGCAGTGCGAAGGCCGCGACGCTCCAGGGGCTCACCTCGCCCCAGCCGGTCCGTCAGACTCGGCCTTCGATGGAGTCGGGCGCCGGTCGTATCCAAAGCGTCGAGCGCGCCGCGCGGATCCTTCTGGCGTTCGCCGCGCCGCAAGAGCAGCTCACCGTCGCGCAGCTGGCCCGCATGCTCGACGTGCACAAGAGCACCGCCTCGAGGCTTGTGGCCACACTCGTGTCGTTCGGTCTGCTCGCCCGCTCCAGCGACGACGCCCTCTGCCTCGGCCCTGAACTCGCGCGCCTGGGCGCGCTGGCGTCGGCAGCGCCGAGCTTGGAGGACGTGGCTCGCCCGGCGATGGAGGAGGTCACCGCGCAGACCGGCGAGGGCGTCACGCTCGCGGTCGTCCATGGCGGCGAGGCGATGACCATCGCGCAGTCCGACGGCCGGTTCGTGATCGGCGCGCAGGGCTGGGTCGGCCGGCGCTCCCCGCTCCACGCGACCTCCGACGGCAAGGCGCTGCTCGCGTTCGGCGCCGCCGAGGCCCCGGAAGGCGAGCTCGAGGCCCTCACCGATCTGACCCTCACCGACCGCAGCGCGCTGGGGGCCGAGCTCGACGCCACCCGCGAGCGCGGCTGGGCCCGCTCGGCCGGGGAGTTCGAACCCGGCCTGCACGGCATCGCCGCGCCGGTCTTCGACGCCGCCGGGCTCTGCATCGCCGCGCTCTGCCTGTCGGGCCCCAGCTACCGCATCGGCGAGGACGACCTGCCCCGTCTCGCCGCCGTCGTGCGCCGCGCCGCCGACCGCGTGACGGCCACCCTGACCTTTCGATCCCCCGCCTCCTGATGCCCGACCAGACCCCCAACATCGTCGTCATCCAGGCCGACCAGCTCGCCGCCGCGGCGCTCGGCGCCTACGGCAACGACATCGTCAGGACGCCCCACATCGATGCGCTCGCCGAGAGCGGTGTCGTGTTCGGACGGGCCTACTCCAACTCGCCGCTGTGCGCGCCCTCGCGGGCATCGATGATGACCGGCGAGCTGCCGTCGACGATCGAGGCGTACGACAACGCGGCCGAGTTCGCATCGTCGATCCCCACCTTCGCGCACCACCTGCGCGCCCGCGGCTACCGCACCACGCTCGCCGGCCGCATGCACTTCATCGGCCCCGACCAGCTCCACGGGTTCGAGGAGCGACTCACCACCGACGTGTACCCGGCCGACCTCGAGATGGTGCCCGACTGGTCGCTCGACGACGACCAGCGACTGCCCTGGTACCACGACGCCGGCAGCGTGCACACCGCCGGCGTGGCCGCCGCGACCCTCCAGCGCGACTACGACGAGGAGGTGCTCTTCCGCACGCTGCGCCACCTCAACGACGTGGCCCGCGGCACCGGCGACGACCCCTTCCTGCTCGTGTCGTCGTTCATCCATCCGCACGATCCGTACGAGGCGACCGTCGAGCACTGGGCCCGCTACGACGGCGCCGAGATCCCCCTGCCGGCCGTTCCCTGGATCGATCCCTCCGAGGCCGATCCGCACAGCCGTCGGCTCATGGCGATGAGCGAGCTGGGCGACGCGGCACCGAGCGACGAGACGATCCGTCGGGCGCGCCGCGCGTACTACGCCTCGGTGAGCTACTTCGACGACCACGTCGGCCGGATCGTCGCCAAGCTCGATGAGCTCGGACTCCGCGAGAACACCGTGATCGTGCTGACCTCCGACCACGGCGACATGCTCGGTGAACGGGGCCTCTGGTACAAGATGACGCCCTTCGAGGGCTCGGCCCGGGTGCCGCTCATCGTGAACGCGCCGGGGCTCGTGGACCCGGGCCGCGTGTCGCAGACCGTGTCGCTCGTCGACCTGCTCCCGACCCTCGTCGACGTGGCCGACGGCGGTCTCGAGGAGGGCGCCGAGCGCGCGCCGGTGCCGACGCTGCGCGAGGCCGCGATCGACGCGCCGAACCCCTTCGGCGCGGGCCGTAGCCTGGTCGATCTGCTGCTCGGCGGCACGTGGCCGGGGCCGGGCCGCGCGGTGATCGAATACCTCGCCGAGGGGGTGCGCGCCCCGCACCTCACCTACGTGCGCGGCAACTTCAAGCTCGTGCACTGCCCGGGCGACCCGGACCTGCTCTTCGATCTCGACCTCGATCTGCACGAGCTCACCGACCTCTCCTCCGATCCGGCCCACGCCGCCCTCGCCGCGGAGTTGCGCGCCGAACTCCTGCAGGGCCGCGACCTCGACGACCTCTCCAACCGGGTGATCGCCAGCCAGCGACGGCGACGTCTGGTGCGCGAGGCCCTCGACCACGGCGAGCCGACGCCGTGGGATCACGTCCCGATGGACCGCGGATCCCAGACCTACGTGCGTGGCGACTTCTGGACCGCGATCAACCGCGGTCGGCTCCGCGCCGGCGGCTGACCCGGCGCGCGCCGTGGGGCCGAACGTCGAGATTGCCCCCTGGGTGGGGGTGAATCGCGACGTTCGGCGCCTCGGCGGGCAGCGACTCGCATGGCCCTAGGCTGAACGGGCGACGGTCGAGCACCGCTCCCGTCGATCACCCCGTTCCGCAAGGATCCCCATGCTCCACCCCGCAGCAACGCCGCCGGGCGACCCCGGTACCCCGCGCCCCGCCGCGCTCTCCATCCGAGGCTTCACGAAGACCTACGCGGGTGGGTTCACGGCGGTCCGCGACCTCGACCTCGACGTGCCCGCCGGATCGTTCTTCGGGCTGCTCGGCCCGAACGGCGCGGGTAAGACCACGATGATCGGATCGGTCTGCAACCTGGTCCGTCCGACGGCCGGCCAGATCACCGTCTTCGGGCACGACCACGAGTCGCGTGAGGCGCGGCGCCTCGTCGGCCTCGCGGAACAGGACATCAACCTCGACCGGTTCCTGAACGTCGAGGAGGTGCTCGTCTACCACGCCGGATTCTTCGGGATGGGCCGTCGCCAGGCCAAGGCGCGGGCGGCCGAGCTGATGGAGGTGTTCGACCTCACGAGCAAGGCGAAGACGCGATCGCCGGCGCTCTCCGGCGGCATGCGTCGACGGCTGCTCTTCGCCCGGGCGCTCATGCACCACCCCAAGCTGCTGATCCTCGACGAGCCGACGGCCGGCGTCGACGTGGAGCTGCGCACCGAGCTGTGGGAGTACACCCGCCGCCTTCACCGCGACGGCACGACGGTGCTCCTCACCACGCACTACCTCGAGGAGGCCGAGGCGCTCTGCGAGGAGATCGCGCTGCTGCGCGGCGGACAGATCATCGCGCGCGACACCGCCGACGGCCTGCGTGCGCAGTTCGGCGCCGACGACATCGCCGGCGTGTACCTCAAGGCGATGGCGGCCGCGGGCGTGTCCGAGGAGGCGGCGGCCGCCGAGCTCGGGGCTCCCGACGAAGTGGCGACGGCAACCGCCGGAGGTGCGCGATGAGCGCGCCCGTCGATCCGACCGTCGCCACCGTGTTCGAGGAGGAGCGCCGCGGGGTGCTTTGGCTCTGCGAGCGCGAGATCGTGCGGTTCCTCAAGCTCTGGATGCAGACCCTCACGGCGCCGGTCGTCGCGTCGCTGCTGTTCATCGTCGTCTTCGGGCTGGCCCTCGGCGAC
>JAURVW010001198.1 GCA_030655275.1 Solirubrobacteraceae bacterium | reverse complement strand
GCAGGTCCGGCGCCGCGCCCCCGATCGGCGTCAGCTGGTAGCGGAAGTCCCGGTTGAGCGCCTCGAAGTACGACGGCAGCTCGACCGTCGCAGCGCCGCCCGGCCCGAGCACGACGACGCCGTTGTAGACGTTCATCATGTCCGGCGACTCCACGAAGGAGTGGGAGAGCCACCGGCGCTCCGGATCGAGCGGGTGGTCGATCTGGAAGGAGCCGGCCGACTTGCTCAGCGTGCCGCTGACCCGGCAGTTGCCCTGGGCGTAGACCGCGTACGACGCACTGTTGTTGGCCTGCCCGAAGACGCCGTACCCCCCGTTGACGGTGTCCGTGGACAGGCCGAAGACGCCGTACGACGTGCCCTCGCCCCAGACCCCGACGTAGCCGGACTCCCCCAGCACCCCGGCGGTCCGGCCCGCGCGCCCGTGGACGCCCCACTGGCCGCCCTCGCCGAGGACCGAGGCACCGTTGACGTTGGTGGTGCTGCCGTGGACACCGGTGGTCGTCCCGGTGCCGCGCAGTCCGGTGGCCCCGCTGCCGTAGGCGCCGTACGAGGCGCCGCTCGCGAAGAGGCCGTAGGTGCCGCCGGCGCCGTAGACGGCGTAGTCGGCGGCCGAGCCGTAGACCCCGATGGACGTGCCGCTGGCGATGGTGCCGTAGGTTCCGCCCTCGCTGCGCACCCCGCAGTAGCCGCCCTGGCCGTACACCCCGTAGAGGTTGGCCGAGACGCCGTTGACCCCCCGGCCGGCGGCCGAGACGCCGGTGAGGCCCGCCGCCGTGGAGGTCGTGGAGGTCGACGTCCCCCGGACGGCCAGCGGCTCGGTGGTGGCGACGTCGAGCCGGGCACCGGGCGCGGGCGTGCCGACCCCCACCCGGCCGCCGGGCACGATCCGCATCCGCTCCTGCGGGGTCCCGCCGGTCGGGGTGGTCTTGAAGACCAGCGGGGCCGGGTTGCGCGTGCCGATGAAGTTGCTGCCGTCGGTGGTGATGCCGGTGTTGCCACCGGCGAGCCAGGCCTGGGTCGCGGGGGCGG
>JAURVW010000127.1 GCA_030655275.1 Solirubrobacteraceae bacterium | reverse complement strand
GGGTCGCAAGTTCATCTGCTCGGTCCAGATGAATTTGCGAGTCATCCATCCGGTGCATCGCACTGGGCTCATTCGTGCGCGACGGGGCCGAGCGGCCGCGCCGGTGGCGCGTAGGCGCTCAGGTCCGGCTGGTTTTGGACGCCTGACAGAACTCTTACGAGTCGAAGTCGTCGCGCGCCAGCTTGCAATTCCTGCCCCGGCTGAAATTGGGGCCGAACGGCCTGGGCCGACCGGCCCAGCATTTGCGATCTGGCCACAAACGCCCGGAAAACCGCCGAAAACCTGGAATCCAGACCATCCAGATCGTGGTCGGGGGACGTGCCAGAGAGGGATTCCCCAACCTTTGCCGACGGTTGCCCACGGAAGTGGGTCTCAAGGGTAGTGATCAAACCACCGACACAGTTGTCGAGGCAGCCATGGATCGGCCGCCTGAGAGACCCAAGGAGGGGCGCACGGAACTCACTTCCCTTTCATGGACCTCTTCGACACCACTCAAGCCGCTCTGCACCGAGCGCTCGCCGGGACCGCGGTTCGTCAGTCGACGATCGCCAACAACCTCGCGAACGCGAACACTCCCGGCTACCAGCGCCAGGACGTCGACTTCCACTCCGCGCTCAAGAGCGCGATCGGGGGTGGCACCGCCGCCGTCGAGCGGGTCTCGGCTCGCGCCCAGGCCGATCCGACCGCTCCGGTCCGGTTCGACGGCTCGTCCGTCGACGTGGACAAGGAGCAGGCAGCGATGGCGGAGAACGGTCTCGAAGCCGAGGCCCTCGTCGCGGTCTCCAAGGCTCGGGTCGACATCCTCAAGACGGCGATGGGCACGCGATGAGCCTCTTCAACGCCATGCAGATCTCCGCGACCGGCATGTCGGCCGAGCGCGTTCGGATGGACGTCGCCTCCGAGAACCTCGCGAACGCGAACTCCACCACCGGCCCGAACGGCGCCTACAAGCGCAAGGAGGTCGCCCTGCGCGCCTCCGGCGGCGGTTCGTTCGCCTCCACGCTGAGCGCCGCAGCCGGCGCTGCCTCCCGCGTGGGCGGCAAGGCCTCCGGCATCGGCACCACGGTCGGCGGGGTCCAGGTCGCCTCGATCCAGGACTCCAAGCTCCCGAACCGCATGGTCTACGACCCGGGCCATCCCGATGCCAACGTCAAGGGCTACGTCGAGATGCCGAACGTGAACCCCGTCACCGAGATGACCGACCTCATCAGCGCCTCCCGCGCCTACGAGGCCAACGTCACCGCGATGCAGACGACCAAGCAGATGATCACCCGAACGATGGACCTCCTCCGATGAGCCCGATCCCGGCAACAGGCGCCCTCGGCGGCATCGGCGGTCCCGAGTGGCAGATCGGCGGCCTCGGCGGCGTCGAGCCCGGTCAGAAGACCGGCTCCGGCAACTTCGGGCAGATGCTCGGCCAGCAGATCCAGGGCGTCGCCGACACCCAGACGGAGGCCGCGACGCAGTCGCGCGCCCTGGCCACCGGCGAGGCGACCGACCCGACCGAGGTCGTGATGAGCGTCGAGCGCGCGCAGCTCGCCATGCAGATGGCGACGACGATGCGCAACAAGGGCGTCGAAGTCGTCCAAGAGCTGATGAGGACGCAGGTCTAACCCGTGAACCTCCAGGCGATCTTCAAGGAGCTCACGCCCCGCGCACGCATCGGCCTCGGCGCCGCCGTGCTCGGTGTGGTGCTCGTCTCCTTCTTCCTGCTCAAGCTGGCGACGGCCCCGAGCTACGCGACGATCATGACCGACGTCGATCCGGCGAAGGCCGACTCGATCACGACGGCCCTCGCCGAGCGCGGTGTCTCCTACGAGCTCACCGACGGCGGCACGGGCGTCGCGGTCGAGAAGTCGCAGATCTCAGAGGCGCGGATCGCGCTCGCCAACGCGGGCGTCAACGCCGGCTCGGGCGACCAGCCCGGCTTCGAGCTCCTCGACGAGCAGAAGCTCGGCTCCTCCGACTTCCAGCAGCGCGTCACCTACCAGCGGGCACTCGAGGGCGAGATCGCCAAGACGATCGGCCAGATCGACGGCGTCAACGGCGCCGAGGTCCAGCTCACCCTTCCCGAGGACAAGCTCTTCTCCAGCGAGTCGACGCCGGCCACCGCCGCCGTCCTGCTCTCCGGCGGCTCCGGCCTCGACGGCAACGCCGTCCGCGGCATCGCCGGCCTCGTCTCCTCGAGCGTCTCGGGCCTGCGCAGCGACAAGGTCACGATCACCGACGGCAACGGCCAGATGCTGTGGCCCAACGGCGACGGCACCGGCGGCTCGAGCGCGAAGCTCGCCGCGCAGGGCAAGTACGCCTCGCAGGTCGAGAGCGACGTCAACGACATGCTCAACCGCACGCTCGGCCCCAACAAGGCCCGCGTCGAGGTGAGCGCCAACCTCAACATGGACGAGTCCTCGAAGGAGGAGCTCGCCTACGCCGACAAGGGCACCGCCCTGGAGACCGACAAGGACACCGAGACGCTCAAGGGCTCCGGCGGCGGTGGCGGCACCTCCGGCACCGAGGCCAACATCGAGGGCACGAGCGCCGCGGCCGCAGGCGCCGGCTCCGACTACAACCACAAGACCGAGAAGAGCACCTTCGGCGTCGGCAAGACCGTCACGAAGACGAAGGTCGCCCCGGGCTCCGTCGAGAAGATGCAGGTCGCGATCCTCAAGGACTCCAAGGTCCAGCTGACCGACACCGACCTCAAGGCGATGGTCTCGGGCTCCGCAGGTGTCGACACCGCGCGCGGCGACACGATGACCGTCACGACGGTGCCGTTCGCCCCGATCGCCAACCCGAAGGCGCCGCTGCCGATCACCCCGACGGGTGTCATCGGGATGCTCAAGTACGTGCTCGCCGGCCTCGCCGCGCTCGTCTTCCTGTTCCTCGCCTCCAAGTCGCTGCGCCGCCGCGAGGCCACCGATCTCTCCGAGCCCAAGTGGCTCAGCGAGATCGAGGCACCGCGTCCGCTCTCCGAGCTCGTCGCGGCCCTCGAGGCCGGCAACGCCGAGGGTGCCGCGGGCGGCGCACTCGGCTCCGGCGAACAGGGTGCCCTGGGCTCCGGCTCCTCGCAGGAGCAGCTCGCCGCGGTCGCGGCGCAGGATCCCGAGCGGCTCGCTCGCCAGTTGCGCCAGTGGATGACCGAGGGTGAGAAGACCCCGTCATGAGTCAGCCCCTCTCCGTCGTGTCCGCCACGGACCTCGCCGCCTCGCCGACCTTCGAGATGGTCGAGAGCACCGGCGTGCGCTCGGGCGCCTCCAAGGCTGCGATCGCACTCGTCGCCCTTGGTGCCGAGCAGGCCGCCGAGGTCCTCAAACACCTGCCCGAGGACCAGGCCGAGCGCCTCTCGGCCGA
>JAURVW010001195.1 GCA_030655275.1 Solirubrobacteraceae bacterium | reverse complement strand
GCGTCGGCGAGGTCGGGGTCGTTTCGCCTGGCATTGCCGGCCCATTCCACCCCGACATCGAGCCGGGGCGGGCGTCGGCGAGGTCGGGGTCGTTACGCCTGGCATTGCCAGCCCATTCCACCTCGACATCGAGCCGGGGCGGGTGTCGGCGAGGTCGGGGTCGTTTCGTCTGGTATTGCCAGCCCATTCCACCCCGGCATCTCGCGAGGCAATCGCTGCGCGACGCCGGCGTGGCCTCAGGGGCGACGCGCAGCGCCTCGTGCCAGGGCGTACTGGATGGCTTCGATGACCTCTCGTCGGTCATGTTTCAGCTGCGGCCACGAGATGCGCAGCAGCTCGAAGCCCGCCTTGCTGATGGCGAGACCTTTGCGACGGTCGCGGTGGAACTGCCATTTCCCGCCGTGCCATCGGTAGCTGTCGAGTTCGATGGCGACGCCCAACTCTCGGTAGAGCGCATCGATCTCCCATCGACCGACTCGCTGGTTCGTCTCGGCGATCGGTAGCCCGCTTTCGAGGCAGACCGACCGGAACAGCGCCTCGAACTCGCTTCGGATGACCGCCGGACCTGCGACGTTGTCGAGGGCTCGTAGGAGCGTCGATTTTCCCCCGAGGTGGCGAAGCTCCGTGCCCCAGGCGTGGAGTTGGTCGGGGGAGCGCCCGAGGTTGGTGACCATCTGCTCGAGCATGCGCGTGACCTCGGGGACGGTCGACGTCGGCAGGAGATCGATGACGGTCCGCTCAGGCGTCACGACACGAAGCCCATTGTGGTCGACGAGGTCGTCCTCTGTGAGCGTCGGAGGTCGGTGGAGCACGACCCCGGGCGGTGGAATGATCTTGCGTCGATTCAAGACGCTGACGTGCACCGGACCACGGGTTCCGGCCGGAACCATCTGCCAGAGCCGACCGGAGCTGAGGAACGAGAGGCCCGCGGACGGCCCGGCTTGGAGCAGCACCGCTCTGCCGAGAGCCCGTCGGCTGACTCCGGGGTGCCCCAGCGCGAAGGCGGCCGTTCCGACCGGCCAGAGGGAACGCTCGAAGCGCTCCTGGATCTGGGACTCCGTCATGTCGAGGTCCCGCAGTTGGTCGCGCGACACGATGCCTTCCTGCATGGCTGCCAATCGAGCCACGGCGCCGTCGCGGGCCTTCAGCTCCTCACGTCTTGCACGGCGAACCGAGCTCGGGCTGGGCGGCGAAGAAAAAGACTCCATATAGAGGTAGAGGGTTTGGCGAATGAAAATTCGCCCCCCTTTGCGCAAAATCGGTGGAGCGCCGTCGGCCTCCAGCCGAGGTCGGGGTCGTCTGGCGTGGCATTGCCAGGGCGTTCCACCCCGGTTTTCGCTTCACGACGTCGACGTCGGGACCGGGGTCGTTTGGCGCGGCATTGCCAGGGCGTTCCACCCCGGTTTATGGCGTCGGGCCGCGACGTCGGGGCCGGGGTCGTTTGGTATCGCTTTTCCAGGACGTTCCACCCCGGTGTTCTCGCCGCTCGCCGCGGCGGCCGCCGCCGGTCTAGAAGCCCCAGTTCCCGACGGCGAACTGTCCTGCGAAGAGCGCGAACAGCAGCAGGGAGGCCGCCGTGACCAGCCGCGAGGCCCAGCCGTCGCTCTTGAGCTGGGCGAGCAGCAGGAAGATCGGGAAGAGCGTGAGCACGTACCGCGGCGTCGACTGGACCCAGCTGGTGCTCGCGAAGAGCAGCACGTTGAGGAACGCCCAGACGGCGTAGGACGGGCGGGTCCAGAACCAGGCGGCGATCGAGGCGATCAGGCCGATCGCCAGGAACACGAGTTCCATGGCGCTGATCATCAGGCGGTTGCCCTGCTTCTCGTGGCCGGCCAGGCCCCCGTAGACGTTCTTCACGGAGGTCAGCGGGTCCTCGAAGCTCTTGTACCAGACGGCCTTCTGCACGTCCTGGAAATGGAAGGGGTCGTTGAACGTGTACTCGTTGATCCCGAGGTACACGAACGCGCCGATCGCGATCGCACCGATCCACAGGAAGCGCCGGTCGAACGTGCCGGTCCTGCGGTACTGCAGGAACGCCTCGACTGCGAGCGCCGGGATCAGCAGCACGCCGTTGAGTCGCGTGAGGGCGGCGAACATGCCCAGGATCCCGGCCGTGGCCCAGCGTCCCGTGCGTGCGGCCAGGAACGCCCCGATCACGAACGTGAGGAACAGGCTCTCGGTGTACGGGATGTGGAGGAAGTAGGCGGTGGGGAAGATGAGGAAGAACCACACCGACCGCAACGCCTGGTCGTCGTCGCCATCGGAGTCCACGCGAGCCAGGTAGCCGAGGCAGAGGGCCGCGGCCACCGACGCGATCCCGGCGACGACGAATGCCGCGGTGAGCGTGTCGCCGGGGATGAGCGGGTTCAGACCCCGCACGGAGAACGGGTAACCCGGAAAGAAGACGATGTAGTTCGCCGCCCGCCCGGTCGTCTCGTACCCGTGCTCGGCGAGCGAGAGGTAGTTGGTGGTGTCCCACCGGTTCCAGATCGACATCCGGTCGGCGAGGTCGGTGAAGTTGCGACCGATCGAGGTCTGGTTGAACCAAACGCCGTAGACGAAGAGCAGCGCCTTGATCCCGAGGACCATCAGCACGATCGGTCCGGCGAACCGGAGCATCGACGAGCGTCGGGCGCGCCGGTCGCCGACCGTCTCGCCGGTCACCGCGGTCTCTGACGGAGCCGTGGTCGGCTCACGCTCGGCGACCGCGACGGAACCACCCTGGTCGGCGCGCGCATCGGCAGTCTCGGTCTGGTGGTCCACGGTGGAAGCTCCCGTACGGGCTTTGGGGACATCCGCGGCCAAGCAATACGGGGGACCATCACGGACCGCGGAATCGGCACGAACCCTACCCGGACCGGCCTGGGTGCGCGACCGCGCCGACGGCCCGCGGCGGGTCTCGATCGGCCCCCGTAGACTGCTGAGGCCGATGCCTGCATCCGATCTCAGTACCCGCACGCGCTACGAACCGGCCGAGGTCGAGCCGGAGATCGTCGAGCGCTGGCTGTCGTCCGGCGCGTACGAGACGCCTCCCGCCGATCCGTCGCGACCCGACCAGGAGACGTTCTCGATCGCGATCCCGCCGCCGAACGTCACCGGCGTGCTCCACATGGGCCACGCGCTCAACGGGTCGATCCAGGATTCCCTGATCCGCCTCAATCGCATGCGCGGCAAGCGCACGAAGTGGATCCTCGGTACCGACCACGCCGGCATCGCCACACAGACGCAGGTCGAGAAGAAGCTCGCCCGCGAGGGCCGCAGCCGCGAGGAACTCGGCCGCGAGGGCTTCACCGTCGAGACGCAGGCGTGGCGCAAGGAGTACGGCGGCAAGATCATCGAGCAGTTCAAGCGCATCGGCGCCTCCTGCGACTACTCCGGCGAGCGCTTCACGATGGACGACGGCTACGTCCGCGCCGTCCAGAAGGTCTTCATCGATCTCTTCGAGCAGGGCCTGATCTACCGCGACCACTACATGGTCAACTGGGATCCGGGGAGCGGCTCGGCCATCTCCGATCTCGAGGTCGAGGAGCAGGAGGGCGTCGAGGACGTCCTCTACTCGATCGCCTACCCCTTCGCCGACGGCGACGGCGAGATCGTCGTGGCGACGGTGCGTCCGGAGACGATGTTCGGCGATGTCGCCGTCGCCGTGAACCCCGAGGACGAGCGCTACGCCTCCGCGATCGGCCGCGAGGTCGAGCTGCCGCTCTCGGGCGGCAGGACGATCCCGGTGATCGCCGACGACCACGTGAAGGTCGACTTCGGCTCCGGCGCCCTGAAGATCACCCCGGGCCACGACCCGAACGACTTCGAGATCGGTCGTCGCCACAGCCTTCCGGCGCCCAGCGCGATCGGTGAGGACGGGCGCATGACCGAGCTCGCGGGCGAGTTTGCCGGCCTTCCGACCGAGGACGCCAAGACGGCCGTCGTCGAGGCCCTGCGCGCGTCCGGCGCCCTGCGGGCCGAGGACCCCTACGTGCACACCGTGCCCTTCTCGCAGCGGTCCGGCAAGCGCATCGAGCCGCTCATTTCCCTGCAGTGGTTCATGAAGATGGACGAGCTCGCGAAGCCCGCCATCGAGGCCGTCACCGACGGCCGCGTGACGATCCACCCGCCGGTGCAGTCGCGCCGCTATGTGGACTGGCTCTCCGAGATCCGCCCGTGGTGCGTGAGCCGCCAGCTCTGGTGGGGTCACCAGCTGCCGGTCTACTACCGCGGCGACTCGCAGGATCCGACCGAGACCTACGTCGGCATCGAGCCGCCGGAGGGGGAGGGGTGGACCCGTGACGAGGACGTCATGGACACCTGGTTCTCGTCCGGGCTGTGGCCGTTCGCGACGCTCGGCTGGCCCGACGAGACCGACGACCTGAAGGACTTCTACCCGACGTCCGTCCTGTCGACGGCCCGCGACATCCTGCACCTCTGGGTCGCCCGCATGGTGATGCTCGGCCTGCGCTTCGGCGGCGACGTGCCGTTCGAGGACGTCTACATCCACTCGGTGATCCAGGCGCCCGACGGCCGCCGCATGAGCAAGTCGCTCGGCACCGGCATCGACCCGCTCGACGTGATCAACGGTGGCCCGCGGCCCCCGGTCTTCAAGCAGGGCGGCGACTTCCCCGCCTACGGCGCCGACGCCGTGCGCTTCGGCCTGCTCGCGATCTCGACCACGCAGGACGTCCGGTTCTCCGAGGACAAGGTCCAGCAGGGCCAGCAGCTCGCCAACAAGCTCTTCAACGCCACGCGCTTCGTGCTCCTGCAGCTCGAGGAGCGCGGCCTCGGCGACATCGCCGCCGAGCCGCGCCCCCGGACCGACGCCGACCGCTGGATCCTCTCGCGGCTGGAGCGCGTCGCCCGCCAGACGGCCGAGTCGCTCGACGGCTTCGAGTTCGCCAAGGCGTCGCTCGGTCTCTACGACTTCGTCTACGGCGAGCTGTGCGACTGGTTCGTCGAGCTCGCCAAGCCGCGGCTGCGCGACGGCGACGAGGAGACGCAGCGCGACCTCGCGGCGACGCTCCTCTTCGCGATCGACAAGACCCTGCGCATCGCGCATCCGGTGATCCCCTTCGTGACCGAGGAACTCTGGAGCCATCTGCCGGGCGACGAGCGCGGCCTGCTCGTGAGCGCCTCCTGGCCGGAGCGTGACGACGATGCCGTCGACGAGGCAGCCGAGGCCGGCATCGCCGAACTGATCGAGACCGTCACCGCCGTGCGCGGCTGGCGTGAGCGCGTGGGCGTGAAGCCGAGCGCGATCCTCCCGGCGCGCCTGCGGGCCTCGCTGGGCGAGGAGCGGGAGGCATCGCTGCGCTCGCTCGCGCGCATCGACCTCGTCACCGGATCCGGAGACGCGGTCGCGACCGTCACGAGTGGCGGCGTGGTCGTCGACTTCTTCGCGGACGACAACATCGACCTCGAGGCCGCCGAGAAGAAGAAGGCCGCCGAGCGCGACCGCATCGAGGGCGAGATCAAACGCATCAGTGGCAAGCTCTCCAACGCGAACTTCGTCGAGCGCGCACCCGAGGCGGTCGTCCAGGTCGAGCGGGACAAGCTCGCCGTGCTCGAGGAGCAGCTCGCCGCGCTGTGAGCCAGGACGGCATTCGCGAGCCCGGCCGGGGCGGTCTGAGCGTCGTCCCCGGCGGCGCACAGGAGCCCTCAGGCCCTGACACCCCTGGGCGCGAGCCCGACGGGACCCGCCCCGACCCG
>JAURVW010001183.1 GCA_030655275.1 Solirubrobacteraceae bacterium | reverse complement strand
ACATCGGCTGGGGCTACCGGTTCCGCCAGAGCGGGGAGATCACGCCCATCTGTCTGTCCCTCGCCAAGAGCTGCGAGTCGACGAAGGCCTACGCCAGCTTCATCGCCGACGATGCCGCGCTGCGCTCGGTGAAGAAGATGTTCCGAAACGCGCAGAACGGCTAGCCGCAGGCGCCCGGATTCGACGCTTCGTCCAGTCCGCTCCTAGCGCACGTGACAGGCCGATAACCCCGATAGCCCATAAGTCCTTTGGGTACGGGTGCGTCCGCGCCCGCCCGTGCAACAACACGCACGATGTTTGCACCAGCCGGATGCGGTGTAAGGATGGGCTCGTGACCGTCTCGTGCCGTGACGTCATCGGACCACCCTTCAGCCCGAGCACTAGCTTCACGGGTCGATGAGTCACGGCCCGTACATCGAGACCCGCGACTCGCCGACGGTCGCCCCCGAGCCGGGTGCGCTCGGCCCGCGCGAGAAGTCGATCCCGCGTCGCCCCGACGGTTCGCGCGTTCCCGGCTGGGACACGCCCGCCGACCTGACGAAGGACCCGGCCACGGTCCCGGACCCGGCGACCACGATCGTCCCGGACCACCTGCGCATCGAGATCGAGGGCTACCTCGCCCGGTACCCCGATCCGCGCTCCGCGATCATCCCGGCGCTCTGGGCCGCCCAGCGCCTGCACCACTGGTGCTCGCCCGAGGCCGTCCGGCAGGTCGGCGCGGTGCTGCAGCGCACCCCGGCCGAACTCATGGCCGTCGCCACCTTCTACGACCAGTTCGAGACCGAGCCGGTCGGCAAGAGCACGATCTACGTGTGCACGAACATCTCGTGCTCGCTGCGCGGCGCCGACGCGCTGCTCCACGAGTTCGAGCGTGAGAGCACCGGCCGCGAGAGTGAGTTCCACGTGCGCGGCTTCGAATGCCTCGGCGCGTGCGACATCGCCCCGATGGTCTCGATCGACGGCCTCTTCATCGGCCCGATCGATCTCGATGAGGTCGCCGGGATCCTCGAGGCCGTCGCCGGCGGTCGAACGCACGAGATCTTCCCCGAGCGCCAGATCAACCACATGAAGGTCGCCGACCGCGGCGCCGGCGACACGCCGA
This sequence comes from Solirubrobacteraceae bacterium, assembly GCA_030655275.1. Classification (GTDB taxonomy): domain Bacteria; phylum Actinomycetota; class Thermoleophilia; order Solirubrobacterales; family Solirubrobacteraceae; genus JAGIBJ01. The sequence goes on along the minus strand of JAURVW010001183.1, from coordinate 3,469 downwards.
GCCACGGCGCCGCCGGCCCGAGCGCGGTCCTCGCCGAGGGCTCCGGCGCGGCCACGTCCGACGACGACACCGTCGAGTCGACCGAGGGCGACGCCACGCCCGACAAGGCCGGAGCGAGCGCCGGCGCCGATCCGCGGCGCTACTCGAGCCCCACACAGCCGTCGAGCGATCCGAACAAGGACGACGCGACCGAGGACCGGGCGACCGGCCAGGACCCGGAGGACGATTCCCTGTGAGTGCACCCACCGCTCCACACCTCCTCTTCGACGGGATCGACGAGCCTGGTCTCAACACGCTCGAGGTCTACGAGCGTCGCGGCGGCTACGACGTGATGAAGGACAACCTGCGCAAGCCGCAGGACGGCATCATCGAAGAGCTCAAGCAGTCCGGCCTGCGCGGCCGCGGCGGCGCCGGCTTCCCGCTCGGCATGAATGCCTCCTTCATCCCCGCCGGCGAGATGGACAAGTTCCTCGTCTGCAACGCCGACGAGTCCGAGCCCGGCACCTTCAAGGACCGCGAGCTCATGCAGAAGTGCCCGCACAAGCTGATCGAGGGCATGGTGATCGCCTCCTACGCCGTCGGCGCGAACCGTGGCTTCATCTTCATCCGCGGCGAGTACATGCACCAGGCCGACGTGCTCGAGGCCGCGCTCGAAGAGGCGAAGGCCGCCGGCTACGTGGGCAACGACATCCTCGGTTCGGGCCACAACTTCGAGCTGTGGGTCCATCGCGGCGCCGGCGCGTACATCTGCGGTGAGGAGACGGGCCTGCTCGACTCGCTCGAGGGCAAGCGCGGCAACCCGCGCCTCAAGCCGCCGTTTCCCGCCAACCAGGGCCTCTACCAGGGCCCGACGCTGATCAACAACGTCGAGACCCTCGCGACCATCCCGGTGATCCTGGGCATGGGCGGCGAGGAGTACGCGAAGCTCGGCGTCGAGCGCTCCGCCGGCACGAAGCTGATCTCGGTCTCCGGCCACGTGCAGCGCCCCGGCAACTACGAGATCGAGCTCGGCATGAAGTCGCGCGACATCCTCTACGACCTCGCCGGCGGCCCGACGGCCGGCCACGAGATCAAGTTCTGGTTCCCCGGCGGCTCGTCCTCCCCGGTGCTCCTGCCCGAGGATCTCGACCTCCCGTACGACTTCGACTCGATGGCCAAGGCCGGCTCCATGCTCGGCTCCGGCGCGATGATCTTCTGCGACGACACCTCCTCGCCGGTGCAGGTCGCGCTCAAGCTCGCCGCCTTCTACCGCCACGAGTCCTGCGGCAAGTGCACCCCGTGCCGCGAGGGCACGAACTGGACGCTCCGCATGCTCGAGCGCATCGACGAGGGCCTCGCCACGCCGATGGCCCTCGTGCGCGTCGCCTCCGTCCAGGAGCAGATCAAGGGCAACTGCCTCTGCGTGCTCGGCGACGCCATGGCGATGCCGGTCGGCTCGCTCATCGCGAAGTTCCGCGACGAGTTCGAGGAGCACATCGAGATGCGGCGTGCCGCGCCCGACTTCCTGATGGACCTCTCCTCGCCCGTCGAGACCCCGATCCGGGTCATCGCCTGATGCCGCGCCCACAGCGCAAGCCGATCACCTTCACGGTCGACGGCCGTGACGTCGAGGCCCCCGAGGGCACGATGCTCGCCGACGCCGCCAAGCTGGGCGACGTCGAGATCCCGGTCTTCTGTTACGAGCCGAAGCTCGGCGCGCCGGTCGGCGCCTGCCGCATGTGCCTCGTCGAGGTCGAGGGCATCCCGAAGCTCCAGACCGCCTGCTCGACGCCCGTCAAGGACGGCATGGTCGTCAACACGACGGCTCCGAAGGTGAAGGCCGCGCAGGAGTCGGTCCTCGAGTTCCTGCTCGTCAACCACCCGCTCGACTGCCCCGTCTGCGACAAGGGCGGCGAGTGCCCGCTCCAGGACATCTCCTACGGCTGGGGCCGCGGCAAGTCGCGCGCCGTCGAGCCCAAGCGCCACTTCACGAAGCCGCTCGAGCTCTCGCCGCTCATCGCGATCGACCGCGAGCGCTGCATCCTCTGCTACCGCTGCGTGCGCTTCTCGCAGGAGGTCTCCGAGGACCACCAGCTCGTGCTCCTCGACCGCGCCGCCGACACGTACGTCGGCACCTTCGACAACCACCCGTACGTCGCGCCGTTCTCGGGCAACATCATCGAGCTGTGCCCCGTCGGCGCGCTCACGAGCCGCCCGTACCGCTTCCGTGCCCGCCCGTGGGACGTCGAGGGTGGCGGCTCCGTCTGCACGCTCTGCCCGGGCCAGTGCAACGTGACCTACACCGTCCGCGACGAGCGGGTCCTGCGCACGCTCTCCCGCGAGAACGACGCCGTCGACGACGGCTGGCTCTGCGACAAGGGCCGCTTCTCCTACCAGGCCGGTCGCGTCGACGAACGCCTCATCGGGCCGCTCGTGCGCAACGCCGAGGGCGCTCTCGAGGCCGCCTCCTGGGAGGACGCGCTCGAGCGCGCCGCCGAGATCCTGCGCTCCGGCGGCGAGCGCACCGTCGGCCTGGCCGGCGGCCGCACGCTCAACGAGGAGGGCTACCTCCTGCAGCGCCTGCTGCGCGAGAGCCTCTCGAGCCCTCACCTGGAGTCGCGCACCGCGCCCGGCCCGTCCCGCGAGGTCCTCGCGGCCCTGCACGCGCCGGCCCTCCAGGCGACCGTCCCGGATCTCGAGTTCGCGCATCATGTGCTGCTGCTCGACGCCGAGCCGGTCGAGAGTGCCCCGATCCTCGATCTGCGCCTGCGCAAGGGCGCCCGCCGCCTCGGCACGAAGCTCACGATCGCGGGCTCGCGCCCCTCGTCGCTGGATCCCCGCGGCACCGCCGTGCGGTACGCCCCGGGCGGCAGCGAGGCCTTCCTCCGCGCGCTCGCTGCGGCGCTGCACGACGAAGACGTCGACGCCCACGCGACCGCCGCCGGCATCGAGGCCGACGCGGTCTCCACGCTCGCGGCCTCGCTCAAGGGCGCCGGCGCCGACCAGGTCATCCTCTACGGCCCGACCCTCCTGCAGGGCCCCGGCGCCGACGAGTCCGCCCGTGCGCTCCTGCGGATCGCCGCCGCACTCGACCTCGGCGGCGACCAGGACGGCCGCGGCCTCTTCGAGATCCCCGCCTTCGCCAACGGCCGTGGACTCCGCGAAGTCGGCGTGCTGCCGGACGCCGGCCCGGGCCTGCGCCCCGTCTCCACCGCCGGTCGCGACCTGCCCGGTCTGGCCGAGGGCCTCGGCGACGGTTCGCTCGGCGCCCTCTTCACCTTCTCGATCGACCCGCTCGCCGACCTGCAGGGCCGCCCGGTCTGGCGCAAGGCGCTCGCCGAGGCGTCCTGGATCGCGGTCGCCGGCTTCCTGACCGACGGCGTCGCCCAGCACGCCGACGTGATCTTCCCGTCCGAGGCCTCGGCCGAGCAGGAGGGCACGCTCACGCACCCCGACGGCCGCCTCCAGCGCGCCCGCCCGGCGATCCGTC
>JAURVW010001182.1 GCA_030655275.1 Solirubrobacteraceae bacterium | reverse complement strand
TCAACTTACGAGCACGCGCAAGTGTTCAAGAAGATAACGACCGGGTATCACGTCATCAGGCGGGCAGGAGGAAGCCACCAAGAAGACGAGATAAGACAGGGATATGCGGCGCACGGCTGGCCTGTTCAGGAGCCGAAGATTAACAGAGTCGAAGCTCAGATAGACAAGGTTATCGGGCTGCACCAGCTTAATAAAGTCTTCGTGTTCAAGGATTTAAACAACTACCTGGACGAGAAGCGGTCATTTAGCCGCAAATTGGACGAATCAGGGAAACCGACAGAGGAGATAGAGGACGAGGCTTCGTTTCATCTTATGGCAGCGGAGCGGTACATATTATCCGATTTCACACCGGAGACGGTAGAGCCAGAAAAAGGTTATGCTACGGTGGTAGATATGAGGCCGTCCCATCAGAAGGTACAGATGGCGTCCAATAGATGGGGCGAGCCTGCTATTGGAGGAAGGGTTAGATAATGGCAAGAGTTAAAAAGGCAAAGGCTAAGAAGTATACTCCGTCTGAAATCGTATCCTTATATGATAAAAAGAGGAATAGTGTCTCCTTCCAGGACTTGCTTGGGCAGATGGAGGGGGATTTCGACCTCATTGCTCTTAAACCTTACGAGGCGGAAGCGGGTCACCTGTCTTACACCACGCCAAAGCCTAAGAATGACTTTGGCAAGATATTATCAGGGGTTAATAAGGCAGGATTGACCTGGCAAATAGTAACCCCTGAAGATGCGCCGCAGAAGGAGAGAGACCAGGCGAGCAAGGGAGAGGAACTGATTACGGGCATAATAGACAGGGCGGACAGGTCGTTAAGGTCTATCGGGGAGCCGCCGTTAAGTGCGGGTCTGGCGTGGTTCGGATGCGGGCGTGGCATTGGGGCGTTGAAATGCCTCATCTATACGAATGATGAAAGGGAGATGACGACAGATATTCGACCGCTTGACCCGATGCACACGGTATGGGAGAAGGGTGTAGACGGGCTAGTTTGGGGGGCTTTTGAGTATCATGTTACCGCGGCAGAGGCACTCGACAGATGGGGAATCGAAAT
>JAURVW010001162.1 GCA_030655275.1 Solirubrobacteraceae bacterium | reverse complement strand
TCATCGGTCTTGGCGAGCAGCGCGACGTTCGCGCCGTCGCGCGCCGCCCGCAGCGCGATCGCGAGACCGATCCCGCGGCTGCCTCCCGAGATGAAGAGCGTCTTGCCGGCAAGCGTGCGTGCCATGGTTCTCCTGAGGTGGATCGAGGCCGCCAGGCGGGGCCCGCACGAGCGTAGCGACGACGTGCCCTCCGAGTGCGCGCGGTCACGGTCCTCCCACCCCGGGTGGCAATCCGCGGGGCCCGCCGCCGGTACGATTCCGCGCCCATGCCGCGCCGCTCCCCCCGACGCAGGACCCTGTCGCTGGCGACCGTGGTCGTCCTGCTGGCCGTCCTCACCCCGCTCGCGTTCCTCGCGCTCTCATCGACGGAGCAGACCGTCGACCGGGCCAAGGCGATCGTGCCGCTTCCGCCGAAGCCCTACCTTGCCCCGAGCGAGTCGCGCAAGCTGCCCCCGGCGCACCCGAGCGCGGCACTCTGCGAGCGCGACGACGTCGAATGCCCCGACCTTGCGATGCGCGCGCCCTACCAGCTGGTCCCCGACACGATCCGTGGCCGCCGCGTGCTACGCGTCGCCAACGCCGTCATGTCGATCGGAAAGGGTCCCGTCGAGGTGCGCGGGGTGCGCAGCGGCGCCCTCACCATGGCGGCAACCCAGTACCTGCGGCGCCCCGGCGGCGCGTCGAAGAGCGTGCCCGGCGGCGCCGGCACCATCGTCTTCAAGGCGATCCCCGCCCAGGGCCGCATCTGGAAGTTCCAGGACGCCGCCCGCTTCGAACTCTGGACCACCGGCAGAGCACCGCGGCTCGTGCGCACGGGCCCGAAACTCGTCTACTGCCTCCGCGATCTGCGCCGGCTCTACGACTGGCGCCGATCACCCGGCCGCGAGGTCTACCCCGCCTGCAGTCGCAGCGCCAAGCGCACACGCGTCACCCTGGGCACCTCCGCCGGCTGGGCCGACATCTACCCCGCCAGCTACTACCAGCAGTGGATCGACGTCACCGGCCTGCGCGGCTGCTTCGACCTCACCCACATCGCCGATCCGAAGAACCGCATCGTGGAGTCCGACGAGACCAACAACGAAGCGACGACCCGCATCCAGCTCCCGATGGGGAGAAAACTCGTCCGCCGCTGCTGAGCGGAGCGAGCGCTAGGACTGCTCGATGATCCAGTCGATCGACGAGAGGAGTGCCGAGACGTCGTCCGGGTCGATCGCCGGGAAGGTCGCGATGCGCAGCTGGTTGCGGCCGAGCTTGCGGTACGGGTCGGTGTCGACGACGCCGTTGGCGCGCAGCGTCTTGGCGATGAACGACGCGTCGACGGACTCGTCGAAGTCGACGGTCACGATCACCTGCGAGCGGTGCTTCGGGTCGGCGACGAACGGCGTCGCGACCGAGGAGGTCTCGGCCCAGGAGTAGATGCGGTCCGAGGAGTCCTTCGTGCGGCCCGTGGTGAAGTCGAGGCCACCGTTCCCGTTCATCCACTGCAGCTGCGACTCGAGCAGCAGGAGGGTGGCGAGCGCGGGGGTGTTGTAGGTCTGGTTCTTGAGCGAGTTGTCGCGAGCCGTGGTGAGCGAGAGCGACTCGGGGATCCAGCGGTCGGTGCGGGCGCCGATCTCGTCGATGCGCTCGACGGCGGCGGGGGAGACGATCGCGAACCAGATGCCGCCGTCGGAGGCGAAGCACTTCTGCGGGGCGAAGTAGTACACGTCGCTCTGGGTGATGTCGACGGGGAGGCCGCCGGCGCCGGAGGTGGCGTCGATCGCGATGAGCGCGTCGCCGGCACCCTCGGGGCGCACGACCGGGACGGCGACGCCGGTCGACGTCTCGTTGTGGGCCCAGCCGATGAGGTCGACGGACGGATCGGAGGTCGGCTCGGGGGCGGTGCCCGGATCGGTCGAGATCACGATCGGGTCCTGCAGGAACGGAGCACCCTTGGCGACCGTGGCGAACTTCGCGGAGAACTCGCCGTAGGTGAGGTGGAGCGACTTCTCGCGGATGAGGCCGGCGGCCGCGGCGTCCCAGAAGGCAGTGGTGCCGCCGTTGCCGAGGAGCACCTCGTAGCCGTCCGGCAGGGAGAAGAGCTCCGAGAGGCCATCGCGCACGTTGCCGACGACGTTCTTCACGGTCGGCTGGCGGTGCGACGTGCCGAGGATCGTGCGGCCGGCGTCGGCGACGTGCTGCACTTGCTCCGGGCGCACCTTGGACGGCCCGGCGCCGAAGCGGCCGTCGGCCGGCAACAGGTGCTTGGGGATCTCGAGAACGGTCGCGGGCTCAGCCATGCGGTGGAGGCTAGCTACCGCGCGTGGCTGATGCCCGACCCGTCACGGGAGCCCGACCATCGGTGCGGCGCCGGCCTGCCGGCTCACTCCTCCGCGTCACCGACGACCACCGCGACCGGGCCCAGCGGGCGCACGTCGAGGCGCTCCGTCGGCGCTCGCCACAACTCGCCGTCGACGTTCCAGTCGACGGGGTGGCCGTGCTGGCGGGCCTGCACGACGAGGTGATGGCCGCGCCACCAGCGGACGCCCGCCTGCCGCTCGATCGTGCGGTTGCGCAGGCCCATGGCACGGAACGGCAGCGTGAGCCGCGTCCCCGCCGGCACCCAGGCGGCGATGAGCGCCCGCTCGGAGGCTTCGGCCTCGCCGAGGCCCGAGCCGCCACCGAACCGGCCACTCGCTCCGATGAGCAGCTGCCAGACGCGCCCGTCGGCGACCGGATCGTCGTTCACCACGAGGCCTGCACGCACGGGCCGGGCCGCCATCCCGGCGCGAACGGCGCCGAGGCCGTAGGCGAGCGGGCCGGCGAACGACTTGAGCTCCTCGGCGTGCTCGGCCGCGTCGACCGCGAGACCGATGCTGGCGACGTTCACGAACGGCCGTCCGGCCAGGGTGCCGCCCCAGGTCGGCTGGAGGCGGGCGGACGTGCTCGTCGCGAGCTCGATCGCCTCCGCCATGTCGAGCGGCACGTGGATGGCCCGGGCGAAGTCGTTGGCGGTGCCGGCCGGCAGCACCGCGAGTTCGATACCGGCGCCGTGGGCAGCCTCGAAGCAGTCGGCGATGGTGCCGTCGCCGCCTGCCACGATCAGGCGGTCGGGCTCCGTCGCGACCGCGGCCGCGTGCTCCCCGACCTCGTGCACGGTGAGGTCCGGCGCCCGGAATCGGATCGCCTCCACGAGCGCGTCGGGGTCGTCGACGCTCCCGGACCGAGGGTTGAGGACGAGGGCGACGCGCACGAGCCCAGTCTTGCCGATGCAGCGCCGGAGCACCGCGCGCTACCGTCAGCCCGTGCCCAGCACCGAGCCTCCGCCAATGGCCCCCGAGCCGGACCTCCCTCCGCTCACCGAGACGGAACGCCTCGACAGCCAGACCGCGAAGCGCAGTCTGCGGGCCCGACTGACCGGTGGGCCGCTCCTTCAGGCGATCGGTCGCGTCGACACCGCGGGCATGCGGTTCATCCGCGGCCTGGCGCGTTCGCGTCGTGCGACGGCTGCGATCCGTCGGTACTCCCACCTCGGTGAGCACGGCGGCGCCTGGATCGCGATCGGCATTGCCGGCATCGCCCTGGATCGCCGCAACCGCCGCGAGTGGGCCTCGGGGCTCGCTGGTGTCGGCGCCGCCTACGTGATGAACACCAGCCTCAAGCAGGTCGCCCGCCGGCCGCGCCCCAACTTCGAGGATCTCCCGCCGCTCATCCCGACCCCGGGGCCGCTGAGCTTTCCGAGCTCGCACTCCTCGTCCTCGGCGGCCGCCGTCATCGGCTACGGCGGCCTGCTGCCCCGCACGCCGCTGACGATCGCGGCCGCCACGATGGCCATCTCGCGGGTCCACCTCGGGGTCCACTACCCCAGCGACATCGCCGTCGGCGCCACCCTCGGCACCTTCGTCGCGAAGGGCGTGCGGCGGGTCCTGCGCCCCAAGCCGGGCCGCTGATCCGGCCACCGGGCGCCCACCGGGCGCAGCCCTGCACGACCGAACGGTCGTCAAGTCATCGGCGCCCGCGCCGATGACAGCGTCATAGCGCGCCGCGTCCGCGCGCCCATGCCGCATGCGCGATCCCTCCGCCAAACCCAGATTCACGGTCCTCAGCAGGACCGGCCCGCTGCGCCGGCCGGTCAGCGACATCTCGCCGAGTCCGGCCGACCTCGAGCTCATGCGGATCGTGGCGATCCTGCAGTACCTCGTCGGTGGCGGCACCCTGCTCGTCGCCGCCGCGATCCTGCCGGACCTCGACACGTCGGACAACCTCGCCTACTTCGCGCTCGGAACCATCGCCGTGGTCCTCGCCGGCGTCCGCTTCCTCCAGCGCGGGCACATGACCCTCGCGCACGCCAGGTTCTCCAACCTCGCGGGCCTGCTCTTCATCGCGACGATCGTCGCCGTCTCCCGGCCGATCGGTGCGACGCCCGCGTTCTACCTCTGGCCCGTGCTCACCGCCGCCTACTTCCTGCGCCGACGCGACCTGTTCGTCGTCTTCGTGCTGTTCGTCCTCTCGTTCGCGATCGCGCTGTGGGGCTTCACGGAGGACGAAGCCGAGTTCCAGATCTTCGTTCCGCTGGTCCTCGTGGTGTTCGTCGTCACCGCCCTCGTGCGTCTCATGCGCGAGACGCTGTCGGCCGTGATCGGCGACCTCGAGCTCACGGCCGCGACCGACGACCTCACCGGACTCCCCAATCGCGCGAGTTTCGCCCGCGCCTGCAAACGCGACCTCGAACACGCCCGCCGTCACGACGTTCCGTTCTCCGTGGTGGTGATCGATCTCGACCACTTCAAG
>JAURVW010000125.1 GCA_030655275.1 Solirubrobacteraceae bacterium | reverse complement strand
GTATGCCATACGCCACCGACTGGCACCACGACCGCACCGAGAGAATCCCCATCTCTCAGACAGAACCCGGTTACACCCTAATCCACATCCACGTCATACCCGCCATAAACACCATCCCCGCTATCTGGTATCACTTCGAGGGCACATATCTTGGACAACCTACCCTGTCAACTTCCCCAGACTTCCTACAAGAGACCCCACCCGAAGTCTTAGCTTTACTCTTTTGTGAATATTTTACTTGGCTAGGAATCAGCCCACCCCCCTGGAGTGTTCTACTTTTCAGCGAACCCTTTACCTGGCTTGGCTATGGACCACCACCCAATATTCAACTCATCCTAACCGAACATTTCTCCGGTGAGCACCCTTCTTGTTCCACCGAAGAACCAGAATACATCTCCTCTACCAGCGCAAAACTAATCGGCTTCCTGGCCGATCCCGGCGAGAGCGTATGCAATGGACGCTTCCAATGGCGCAAGCTAGCCGATCCCGATTGGTCAACCACCCCTTGGCAATCTCGCATCCCCTCTGGTCAATACTTTTCAGCCTGGATAACCAACCTTGCCCCCGATACCGAGTATTGCTACCGCGCTGAAGTCTATAACGGCGTTTACTATGACCACGGTGCCGTGGTAGAATTCAAGACACTACCCTAGCACCCGAAAGGATCAAACTATGAGCGTCCCTGAAGATTGGACATTCAACCGAGACAAATGGATCCTCTCCGAGCTTCAGAAGATCAGCGAACCATCGTCCCTATACATGGACAACGGATACTCAGACTTTGGCGATTATATGTCGCCCAAAGCCAGCGCTTGTCACAACATAGAGTTAGGCATCATCACCGCCTATTTCCAACCCTACCCCAGCCCTTGGGGTCCCCCACTTATCCTATGCCGTATGCAACTACCCGTTGGCGGGGACACCCAACCAACCGCCTACGCTGCAATATTCGGTACCTCATACGTAGGGCACACCGCAGGCATACACCGCCTCGAGCTAGGCACAATCAAGGAGACACTTTGCACTTTCCCATCAACACTAGACATCAACGGCTGGAACCGCCTCAGACTTTCATGGTGGTACTCATACGACTACTGGAATAACCCATCCACAGCCATCAAAGGCGAAATATCACTCCCCCCCTTCACCGATTGGATCACACTTGGGATAGGATATTCCCCCTTTAACCTCGGTAAAGGAGCCAGCATCAACCGAGTAGGGCTAGGACAAAGAGCAGTCCCCGGTTACCCCGGCAGGATTTTTATTGACGATTGCCTGATATCCAAATACGTCGGATCTTAAAAACACCACTTTCCAAAAAG
>JAURVW010001138.1 GCA_030655275.1 Solirubrobacteraceae bacterium | reverse complement strand
AGCCGTGCGTGACGACGACGTCGATCTGATCCGGCCGGTCGGCGGGGGGCGGCCCGTCGATCACGACGCCCTCGACGCCGAGCCCGTCGCACTCGGCCTGGAGCAGCCCGGCCACGGTCCGGGCCACCCCGAAGCCCCCGTCCGAGGGCAGGAACACCAAGCGACTCACGCGACTAATGTACGCGGCCACCGAGCCTCCGCGCCTCCCGCGCCGGAGCGCCGCCCACCAGCATGAGCACCCCTTCCGAATCCGCCGACGCCGCCGCCCTGCGGGAGACCCGGGCCGCGCTCGTGGCCGCAGAGCAGGAGCTCGCCGAGCTGCCCGAGCTGCGTCGCCGGATCGCCGGTCTGGAGGACGAGCTCGGTCGCGTCGGTCTGGACCGCACGCGGGTCGAGGCCCGTCTGGAGCGTGCGGAGCTCGACGCCTTGCGTCTTCGCGGTGAGCGAGCCCCGCTGCAGACGACGATCCAGCGCCAGCGCGGCATCTGGTCCAGTCGCGTGCGCCGCGTCCTGCAGAAGGGGCTCTACCTCCTGAAGCGCTCCCGGCTCGCGCACACGCTGTTCCGCGGTTGACGGGCCGCCGCGCCTCCCCTGCGATGGCAGGTTCGACCGCGCGAGCGCACGCTCAGCCGTAGTACCGCGTGAGCGTGATCGAGAACGCGGCCAACGCCCACAGGCCCGCTCCGGCGACGAGCAGGACGCCGACGAACGGTGCCGCCCGGCGGCCCGCCCCGCGGAGCCCGAGCGCGAGCGCCAACACCGCGACGGGCAGCACCGGCAGCAGGTACCTCGCCTGCTGGAACGGTGGGCCGCCGGACAGCCGGGAGTTGTAGTCGACCCGGCCGATCACCAGCATGAGGCCGGCGACGGCGACGAGGCCGCCGACGAGCAGCGGTCCGTAGCGCACCAGGAACTGACGGACGCCGAGGCTGCGGACCATCCCGACGAGTCCGGCGAGGCCCAGCAGGGCGACGAGCGACCATACGATTACGACGATCCGGCGGACGGTGACGGAGAAGACGTAGTCGAGGTAGCCGAAACGGCCCACGAGGCCTTCGAGCCAGGTGTCCCAGAGCGGGACCCCACCGAAGAAGTCGCGCATCATCGGCAGCCGGAACAGGAACAGCTGCCAGGTGACGACGAGGTTCTCGCGGATATTGCCCGTCAGGCCCGAGCCGTTGGCCACCGCGGGGGCCGAGGTCGTCGCGGCACCACCGACGACGCCCGACACCAGAGCGCGACCGCTGGCGACGGAGTAGACGGCGAAGACCACGAACGGGATCAACGCGACGCCGATGCCGACGGCCAGGCCGCGCAGAGGGACGGCCCGGCCCTTCGACCGCCAGTCGCGGATGAGGGCGGCCAGCACGATCAGGAGCGCGCCGGGCACCACGGCCAGCGCGGTCAGCTTCGTCAGGGCCAGCAGGACGAGGAAGACCCC
>JAURVW010001131.1 GCA_030655275.1 Solirubrobacteraceae bacterium | reverse complement strand
GTCGCCGCCGCCGCCGGCCGACTGATCGTGGGGCTCGTGTGGGTCGGCCTCGGTGGCGGCGCCGGCGGCGCCATCGCCGGCCAGGCGCTCGGCATCGCGATCGCCGGGCTCGCGGGCATGTTCGTCCTGCGCAGCTACGGGCTCGGTCGCGGCCACGGCGCCGTGATGGCGGGCCTCAAGCGCCGCCCGGACTTCCGCGCGCTGCAGGCCTCGGGTGCGTTCACGCTGTTCGCGATCATCGGCAACGTCGACGTGATCGTCGCCAAGATCCTCCTCTCGGCGCGCGAGGCCGGCTACTACGCCGCGCTCTCCACGGTCGGCAAGATCATCGCGTACCTGCCCGCCGCCGCCAGCGTGCTCGTCGTGCCGCGCACCGCCACCGCCGACGGCGCCCGGGCCCGGGAGATCGTGCTGCGCCGCGCCGCCGCCTTCTCGATCGTGCTCATGGGCGTGGCCTGCGCACCGCTGATCATCGCCCCGGGCTGGTCGTTCGGGCTCATGTTCGGCGCCGAGTACGCGGCCGCGGAACCCGGCATCCCGTACGCCCTCGTCGCCGGCGCGGGCCTCGGGATCATCGGTCTGCTCGTGGCCTTCTCGGTCGCGATCCGGCACGGCCGCTGGCAGCTCACCCTCGTCGCCGGCGTCGCCACGTTCGTCGGGCTGGCTGCGCTCGACCACGACACCGCCGCCGACGTTGCCCGGGCCCAGGCGGTCGGCGTCCTCGTCGCGCTGCTCATCAACGAGGTGATCTTCCACTCGCTCCTGCGACCCCGCTGGGACGACAAGACGCCGCCGGCGACCCCCGAGCAGGTCGCGATCGCCGAGACGATGCCCGTCGAGACGACGACCCCCACGGCCGACGGCCCGCCCTCGAGCGACGCGTCGCCGAACGAGGACGCGACGTGACCCAGCCGCTTCCCGAGGTCGGCCTCGTGCTGCCCGTCTACAACGGTGAGCCGTTCATCGCCGACAGCATCCGCACGGTGCTCGCGACCTTCGACGAGCACGGGATCCCGATCGAGCTCGTCATCCCGACCGACGGCTGCACCGACGGCACCGCCGACGCCGCCCGCTCCGTCGACGACCCGCGCGTCCGCGTGCTCGAGTTCACCGAGAACCGCGGCAAGGGCGCAGTCGTGACCGAGGGGCTGCTCGTCGCGAACGGCCGATGGATCGGCTGGCTCGACGCCGACCTCGACATCCACCCGGAGACCATCGTGCGCATGGTCGGCATGCTGCGCCAGGGCGACATCGACATCGTCGTCGGCTCCAAGCGCCACCCCGACAGCGTCGTCTCCTACCCGCTGATCCGCCGGGTCTATTCGGCCGGGTACCAGGCCCTCGTGCGCGTGCTCGCGCGCGTCTCGGCCCGCGACACGCAGGTCGGTGCGAAGCTCATGCGCCGCGAGGTCGCGGAGGTCACGGCCCCGCTGCTGCTGGTGAAGCGGTACGCGTTCGACCTCGAGGTGCTGGCCGTCGCCGCGCAGTTCGGTTTCGATCGCGTGGAGGAGGCCCCGATCACCCTCGAGTACCGGTTCAGCGGCACGGGGATCGACCGGCGCGCCATCTGGCTGATGATGTTGGATACCTTGGCGATCTCGTACCGGCTCCACATCCGGCACTGGTACACCCGCCAGTTCGCGGCGCTGCATCGTCGCCGCGTCGAGGAGAGTTCGACGGCCGTGCTCGCGACCGACGTGCTGGTGGCGCCGATCTCCGACGCCGGGCAGGCTTCATGACGACCTCCGACGACTCCACGGCGCACCTCGACGACCCCCAGCCGGTCGTCACCGACGACGCCGTCGCGCGCACGCCGGAGTCGGAGGACCCGACCGAAACCGGCCGCCGTTGGCCGCGCTGGCAGGCGTGGGCCGTGTTCGCGCTCTACCTCGCCTACTGGATCCACCTCTCGTGGCCGCTCTTCGATGACCCGAACGGGATCCTCTGGGGCGCCGTCGGCGACCAGACCGGCTTCCTCTCGCTCTACCGCGAGCTGCACCAGGACGGCGAGCTGGGCATCCTGCCGGGCACGGTCGGAGACTTCGCCGCGCCCGAGGGCCTCAAGTACGGCTGGGTGAACCTCTTCGGTCAGGCGGCCTCCTCGTTGCTCGTGAGCGGGCTGTTCGCAGTCTTCTCGTCGCTGGCCGCCGTCGCGGTGTACGCGACGATCGCGATCGTCGGCTCGGCGTTCGCGGCCTTTCTGCTCCTGCGCAAGCTCACCGGCTCGCCCCTGGCCGCCGTCGTCGCCGGCTTCGGGTTCGGCTTCTCGACCTTCCTGGTCCACAAGTCGACCGGCCACCTGGACTTCAGTCACGGCTGGGTGTTCATCGTGATGCTCTGGCGCTGGCTCGAGCTGATGGAGCACCGCACGGTCCGCAACGCGATCTTCGCGGGGCTCGGGAGCCTGCTCGCCGTCGCCTGGACCGCCTACTTCGCCCTGCTCGCGCTCGTGCTCGGGCTCGTCCTGGCCGCCGCCTTCATCCTGCGGGAGCTCCGGGCCCGCAAGTTCGCCGGCGTGCGCCGCAGCCTCGTGCTGATCGCCGTCACCGGTGTCGCCCCGGTCCTGTTCATCGCGGCGTCGCTCTACTTCGCCGGCAACGACCCCGAAGCCGTCATCCAGCCCACCCGGTCGCTCGACGAGCTCACCGTCTACGCCGCGCGGCCCCTCGACTACCTGATGCCCACCCAGGGCACGCCCTTCGTCGGCTCGTGGGCGCAGGAGTGGCGCGCGAACCACATGCACGGGTCCAACGCGTCGGAGAACACGCTCTACGTCGGTTGGACGGTGCTGCTGCTCGCGCTCGTCGGCATCATCACGCTCCTGCGGGACCGGCCGAAGCGCTACCTCGGGTTCCTCGCCGTCGCGATCGCGCTGGTCGCGGCCTGGTTCAGTTTTCCGCCGCTCGTGGGCGTCGGCGGCGTCCTGATCCCCACGCCGTCGAAGTTCCTGTTCGAGGTCCAGCCGGGCTTCCGGGTCTACTCGCGGTTCGTGGTCCTCGTGATCCTCGCGCTGGCCGTGCTC
>JAURVW010001130.1 GCA_030655275.1 Solirubrobacteraceae bacterium | reverse complement strand
GGTCGGGCGCCGAGAACGACTGCCCGACGGCCAGCCGCATCGGCGACCACCAGTCGACGAGGGCCTGCGGGCCGCCGGTGAGCTGCGCGAGCTCGACGGCGCAGGAGAAGCCGATCGCCACGGCAGCCAGGGGCGCAGGGTGCCAGGACGGCCGGAGCACGCCCGCGAGGACGTAGATCAGCGCGGTGTAGGCCAGCCCGCCCGCGGCATCGGCGAGCCAGCCCGAGAGGCCGAACCGCAGCGCGCCGCCGAGGACGACCACGACCGGGACGGCGACGAGGAACGCGCGACGGCGACGCTGGGGGAGAGGCGATCGCTCGGGCACGCGCCGACCCTATGCATCGACACGCATCGTCGAGCCACGCGGGCCCGGCGCGTGCTCGTCAGCTGCGGTCGCCGCGACCCTGCTTGGATGCGTGACATGCCTGACGCGCCACCCGAGCTCGCCGCCGTTCTGTGGGACATGGACGGCACGCTCGTCGACACCGAGCCCTATTGGATCGCCGCCGAGTACGCGCTCGTGGAGTCGTTCGGCGGGACCTGGTCGGACGAACACGCCCATTCGCTCGTGGGCAGCGACCTGCTCGTCGCCGCCGCGTACATCCGCGAGCACGGCGGGGTGGACCTCGAGCCGGCGGAGATCGTCGAGCGCATGCTCGCGCAGGTGATCGCCTCCGTGAAGGGCCACATCCCGTGGATGCCGAACGCTCGCGAGCTGCTGCGGCAGCTCGGCGAGGCCGGCATCCCGTGCGGGCTCGTGACGATGTCGTGGACGTCGCTCGCGATGGCCGTCGTCGAGCAGCTCCCCGTGGGCACCTTCAGCGTGGTCGTGACGGGCGACTCGGTCACCCAGGGCAAGCCGCACCCCGAGCCCTACCTACGCGGCGCGGAGCTCCTCGGCGTCCGGCCGCAGGACTGCGTCGCCTTCGAGGATTCACCGACGGGTGTCGCCTCGGCTCAGGCCGCGGGCTGCGTGACCGTCGCGATCCCGCACGTGGCGGAGGTCGCCGAGGATCCGGGCCGCACGATCATCGACTCACTCGGTGGCGTCACCGTCGACGGGCTTCGCGACCTCGTCCGCGGGCGCGGCGCGCTCGTCGACGCCTGACCGGCGCGGCGACGGACCGATCGGCCCGGGCGCCCGAGGCGAGGCGGCCGCCTCGGCGATCGCCGTCGCAGCGATCGAAGCAGCCGCGCTCGGTGTGGTGTCGGCGTCGTCGCTGCGCAGTGCGCCTGCGATGTCCGGCGCCGCGCCTCGACCGTCCGCGGTCGCCGAAGCCGTGCCCGCCGTCGCCACGCCCGTGCCGGCCGTCGCCCCCGGCGCGAGCACCACGCCTCGGGCCAACTTGAAGCCCTCCACGAGGAAGGCGACGCCGAACGGAATGGTCCAGGAGAGGTAGAAGGCCGTGTAGATGTCGGGATCGGTGCGGACCGTGAGATCGCCCGGCGCATGCCACTTCCACATGATCCCGGTCGCCAGGATGGTGAGGATCGGCACGCGGCCCTTCAGCGCCTCGCCGAGGGCGCCGAGCACGAGGGCGGGCAGGAGGTAATACGGCACGTTCCACGTGTCGAGGAAACAGCGCGCGTAGAGGATGCCGGCCATCACCATGAGTGCCGAGGCGGCGAGCTGCGCGGTCTCCTCGCGCGAGCGGGTGCGACCGTCGGTGCGCAGCGCCGCGATCCGACCCACGCGCGTGAGGCGGCCGTGCAACGACCACGACCACACGAGCCCGAGCGCCGTGCCGACTCCCAGGATCAGCGGATGGGAGAGCTCGCCGGACCACAGCGGGCCGGTGCCGCGTGGCTGCGGAACGCTCTGGCACCCCGGCGTCGACGCGACGCAGTCGGTGATGCTCTTCGCGACCGGATCACCGAACCACCAGAACACCTGGCCCACGTTGAAGATGCCGCTCTGGCCGAGGTCGGTCATCACCTGCACGGAACCCGAGTGGATGAAGAGCGGCGGCAGGAAGATGACGAGGGCCGCGACCGCCGCGGCCGCCATGCCCTTCGCGACCCGCACCGGGTCGGGCAGCAGGAGACCGAGCACCGGGACGGCCGCGACGGCCGGCCACGCCTTGCCGACGGCGAGTCCGAGCAGCACCCCGGCGATGATCGGTCGCTCCTTCGCTGCCGCAACGACGGCGCCGAGCAGCAGACCGGTCGAGAGCAGCTCCTCCGGATGCCCGATCCGCAGCGCCCAGTAGGCGGCAGGAGACGCCGCAGCGACCAACACCGCCAGGCGCACCGCGTTGCGGCTCGCCTCGCTGCCCTGCGCGAGCCGCGCCGCCCACAGCACCGCGAGTCCGAGCACGGCGACCGACAGGCCCGAGAGCAGCCGCCAGGTGGCCGGCTCGCTCAGCCCGAGCCACACCGCGATCTGCACCGGGATGTACTCGACCATCGCGGCCCCCGGGTACCCCGGCAGCAGGCTCACGTACCCCTCGAAGCCGTCCTTCTTGAGGGCGTTGATCGGCGGCAGCATCTCGGCGAGATAGTCCGGCGCCGCGATGTAGGCGCCGCCGCTCATGTACTCGCGCAGCGCGGCAAGGCCGAGCAGGATCGATGCGACGACGACGAACGCCGTCAGCAGCGGGTCCTGGCGGGCGGAACGAAGGCGCATGGGCCTGCATTCTTACCGTGCGGCATCCCGGAAGCGTCCACCACGTCGATGGACGCGCACGCGCCGATCCGCGCGCGCCGTTACGCTGCGACCGGATGAGTCGCCGATCTGAGCAGCGCCGCGACGCGGTCTTCGCCGTGTACCAGCACGAACTCACGAGCCGCGAGCTCAACGTGGTTCTCGACGCCAAGGCGACCGCCTTCACGCGGTCGCTCGCCCATGCCACGTCCGACCGGATCGAGGAGATCGACCCGATCATCGCCCGCTACTCCGAAGGCTGGACCCTCGAGCGCATCGCGCCGCTCGAAAAGGCGATCCTGCGCGTCGCGCTCCTGGAGATGCTGCACCCCGACGCCGCCCCGGGCGACTCGCCGATCGCTCCCGAGGGCGCCATCGACGAAGCCGTCGAGATCGCCAAGACCTACTCGACCGAGAAGGCC
>JAURVW010001129.1 GCA_030655275.1 Solirubrobacteraceae bacterium | reverse complement strand
GCGCGACGACGAGCTCGGCCGCGTAGGCGACACCGGCCTTCAGGCGCTGTGAGCGCTCGAGATGCACGACGGCCGCATCGGGCGAGTGCTGCAGCATTGCGCGGATCGGGGCGGCCGCCGCGTCGCCGCCGCGGGGCGACTGGTCGTCGTCGGCGGTGGCCAGGAGCGGCGCGCGGCTGGCGCGGGCCACGTCGAGGATCAGGTCGAGGTCGGCGGGCGGCAGCTCCTGGGCGTCGTCGACGGCGATCAGCGAGAACCGGCCGGGCAGCTCGGTCCCCGCCAGGGCGCGGCGTGCGGCGAGCACCGCCATCGGGGAGGAGAGCAGGCCGCGGCTCTCCAGGAGGCCCTCGTGGCGACGCACGAGGGCGCCGAATTCGCGCTGGCGGGCGGCAAAGGGGCCGTCGGCGAGGGCGGCGGCCCAGGTCTCGACCCGGTCGGCGTCGATGCCATGGGCGGCGAGGCGATCGATGCGCTCCAGGAGGTCGGCGGCGGTCGGTGCACCCGAGGCCAGGTCGCGGCTGGCGACGAACTCGTGGAGCATCGCGAGACGCTCGGAGCGGCCGATGAGCCGGGGTGGGCGGACGCCGGCGGGGGCCGTCTCGCGGAGCACGAGCAGGGCGACCCCGGGGACGGTGAGCACGCGGGGGGCGTTCGGCTGGCGGGGCGGGGCGGCGTCGCGAGGGTCGTCGGCGCCCGGCTGACCGGCACGGTTGCGAAGCGTGGTCGCGGCGCTGGCGGAGACGGCGACGATGATCGGCTCGCCGGTGGCGCGGCGCTCCGTCGGCCGGGGACGTTCCCCGAGCAGGCCGGGCTGGAAGGCGGAGCGCGGCTTCCCTCCGTCGGCCGAGGCGTCGACCGCCGTGCGCGCCTCCTCGGCTGCGGCGAGGACCCGCGCGGTCTTGCCGGTGCCGGGGCCGCCGAGCACGAGGGTCGTCGTCGCCGACCGCGTCGCGCCGGATCCGCGATCTCCGCCCGACTCGTGCGACGCGGGCCGCGAGGCCGCGGACTCCCCTCGCTCCATGCCTCCGAGCATACGGCGGTCGACCCTCCGCGCCCAGCCTCCGGGCGCCCGAGAGAGCGGGCTTGCAGGTGGCTGGATGGCTAGGCTCGGGTGCATGGTGCTCGACCACAGCCGCTGGCTCGGCATTGCTCGTGAAGCGGCCGCAGCCGCGTCGGCCGCGGTCGACGCCTTTCCGTTCGACGAGCGCGACGCGTACACGGGCTCGACGGGCGCCGGCGGCGACCGCACCCTGGCGATCGACGCGGCCGCCGAGGACGCGATCATCTCGGTGCTGCGACGCCATTCCGAGGACGGCCTCCCGTCGACGGTGATCTCGGAGGAGCGCGGCGAGGTCGACCTCGGCGCGCCGGTCCCGCGACTCCTGGTCGACCCGATCGACGGCTCCCTCAACGCGGGCCGTGGCGGCGCGGGGCACCACGCGGTGTCGATCGCGATCGCCTCGGGCCCCTCGATCGCCGACGTGGAGGTGGGCTACATCCTCGACCTCTCCACGGGTCAGGAATGGTGGGCCATCGCGGGGAGCGGTGCCTTCCTCGACGGCCGACGACTCGGATCGCAGCACGAACGTCGCACCCACGACGGCAAGCTCGAACTGCTCGCCATCGAAGCCGCCGATCCGCAGCTGGTCGCCCCCGCCCTCCCCGTCCTCACCGACGAGGTGCGCCGACTGCGCTGCCTGGGAGCCATCGCGCTCGGGCTCTGCCAGCTCGCCAGTGGCGCCGTCGACGCAATGCTCACGCTCGGCTACTGCCGCCCCGTCGATGCCGCCGCCGGACAGCTGCTCGTCCGCGAGACCGGCGGCCTTCTGGAGTGGTGGCCCGGTGAGCCCCTCTCGGACGTGCCGCTCACCTGCGATCCGCGCAGCGCCCTCGTCGCGGGCCGCAGCCCCGAGTCGGTCGCGGCACTGCGCGGCGCCGTCGCGCACGTCGTGATGCCGACGGCCTGACCGCCGCCGCGACCCGAGGTCGCGACGAAGCCGTCAGCGAACCGAAAACTGGTTCCGGGCGGTACCAATCGGACGACGCAGAGGCATCCATGATGGCGAGCGCCGTTCACCGACCCGTCACCCCCTGGTCGGGCCTGGTCAAGAACCTGCGACAGGGCGAAAATCCCCGGATTCACAGGCACCGACCGGCATCCGTCCACCTGCGTGACACATCGCACCAACGCGCCATGTGCGGAAGCGCGATGGTGGGCCCATAGGGGGTCTCGCTCGCGTTCCGTCGGATCACCGTTCGACGGACCGAGGTAGGTCTTGAGAAGCGTCCCCCTCTCATTTCAGCTCGACCGCTTAGGGACACGATGGCCGACACCACGACGACCACTCCAGCTACGACGGAGGCCAAGACGGCCACCGACACCACCGCAGCCAAGACCACTGCAGCGGCTCCGGCCGCGACGGCCGCCAAGCCGGCCTCGACCGAGACCGCCACCAAGCCGGCCTCGTCCGCCGCGAAGCCCGCGGCCACCGCGACGAAGACGGCCACCGCGACGAAGGCTGCGGCGAAGCCCGCCGCCAAGAAGCCGGCCGCGAAGACCACCGCCGCGAAGAAGCCGGCCGCTCGCACGACGGCTGCCGCGAAGAAGACGCCCGCCAAGGCTGCTGCTGCAACGAAGACGACGACCGCGAAGACCACGGCCGCCGCCAAGAAGCCCGCCGCGCGCAAGACCACGACGACCGCCGCCGCGAAGAAGCCGGTTGCCCGCAAGACCGCCGCCAAGGGCTCGACGGCCGCGAACGCCAAGGCGACCACCGCTTCCGCGAAGCGCACCGCGACCTCCGCGAAGGCGAGCGCGGCGAAGACCGAGACGGCCGCGAAGACCACGATCACGCAGGCGCGCAACACGCTCTCCTCCGCGACGAAGGACATCCGCGGCGTCGCGAACGAGCGCACCACGAAGCTGCGCGAGGTCGCCGACGAGCGCACCGCGAAGCTCCGCGCCACGGCCGATGAGCGCACGTCGAAGGTCCGCGCGACCGCCGACGAGCGCACCGCCGAGCTCCGCGCGAACGTCGAGGCCCGCACCACCGAGGTCCGCACGAACGCGACCGACAGCGCCAAGTCGGCGCTCGAGCAGGTCGAGCGCGCCGCGCGCATCCAGCTCGGTTTCGTGCTCGTCGCCCGCGACGAGATCCAGGGCCGCGTCGACAAGGCGACCGCCTTCTTCAACTCGAAGTCGGAGCGCACGAAGCAGCTCAACAAGTTCGAGAAGCGTGGCAAGACCACGATCACGAAGGCCGAGAAGGAGCTCAAGGCGCGTCGCGAGACCGTCGTCTCCGAGCGCGACAAGGCCATCGAGAACGCGAAGAAGCAGGTCACCGAGGTCCGCGAGACGGTCGGCTCCTACGCCGACAAGGTCACCGCTCCGGTCGTCGACACGCGCAAGTCGCTCGAGCGCCGCTTCCAGCGCGCCGCCTAGGCACCCAGAGTCCCTCACCCGGCGGTTCAGCGCCGGGTGCCGAAGCCGGCCCGCGTTCGCAGCGGGGGCCGACTTCATCCCGATCGCGCCCCATCGCCCCCACCCGGGCGGTGGGGCGCGACTCGTTGACGGACGCGGTTGCAGTCGCATTACCGATCGGTTATATGTTCTGTCATGGCCTACGCGGCACTCGCCGAACCCCATCGCCGGGAGATCCTCGATCTCCTTCGTGACGGCGAACGGTCGGCCGGCGAGTTCGTCGAGCGGCTCGGGCTGAGCCAGCCCGGCGTGTCGAAGCACCTCCGGGTGCTGCGCGAAGCCGGGCTCGTCGACGTACGCGCCGACGGTCGCCATCGCCGGTACTCGCTGCGGGCCGCCCCGCTCGCCGAGGTGGACGCCTGGCTCGCGCCGTACCGCGCCCATTGGAACACCCAGCTCGACGCCCTCGAGCGACACCTCGCGGAGAACCCCGAATGACCGCTCTCACCGGCTCCCTGATCACCCTCGACGGCCGCGACGCGCTCCGGTTCGAGCGTCAGCTACCGCATCCGGTCGAACGCGTTTGGCGCGCGGTGAGCGAGCCCGCCGAGCTCGGGCAGTGGTTCGTCGGCCCGGTCGAATGGGGTCCGACGGAGGGCGAGACCTCCGAGGTCATGGGGCAGACGATGGCCGTCACCGAGGTGCGCCCGCCGCACGCGCTCGCCTGGTCCTGGGGCGACGAGCACTACCGCTTCGACCTCACCGCGGAGGGCGACGGCACCCGGCTGGTGTTCACGCACGTGTTCGTCACCACCTACGGTCCGGGCGTGCAACATGCTGCTGGCTGGGAGACGTACCTCGACCGGCTGGCCGCGCTGCTCACGGGCTCGCCGCTGGGCGAGGAGGCGGCGCACGACCCGATCGCCGAATACCACGAGGCGTACGTCGCGAAGTTCGGCGCCGACCCGACGCCGGGCCGCAAGATGATCGCGTCGATGCGCTTCCGCGACCTGCAGCTCGATGGCGACGTGGTGCGCCTGCAGCGCCGGTACCGGCATCCGGTCACGCGCATGTGGCGGGCGTTCACCGACCCGGCCGAGCTCGCGCTGTGGTTCCCGGAGACCCAGGAGTACGAGATCGCCGAGGCACAGGAGCCGCACCTCATCGCCGCCCGGTGGTGGGGCGAGGCCCTGCGGATCGAGCTGCAGGACTCGGGCGGCGAGACGATCCTCACCTTCCAGCACACGATCGGCGAGCCCCCGGCCGCTGGCTGGGATCGCTGTTTCTTCGCCCTCGAGGCGCTCCTGGCCGGGCAGCCGATGTCGCGAGAGGTCTCGCTCGAGCACTGGCCGACCGTGCACGAGCGCTATGCCGAACGGTTCGGCGTCGACCCGGAGCTCGGCCGGGCGGCCCACGCCGCCTCGGTCGAAGCGACCGACTGACCCCCAAAGGGCTGAACGGCCAATTTGCGGCGTTCCAATGGGACAAAATGGCCGTTCACCTCGCGAGTCGGTGCCCAGCGTCGACCACGCGTGCGCCATCTCTCGCCCAGAGACGGACCGCGGACCGCTTCGGCCCGGTGCGCCCTTCTACAATGCGGGCATGGCCGACACCGTCACCCTCCCTGCCGAGGATCAGATCCGCGAGGCGCTCAAGGGCGTGATCGACCCCGAGCTCAAGCGCTCGGTCGTCGAACTCGGGATGGTGCGCTCCGTCGTGATCGCCGAGAACGGCCACGTCGCCGTGAAGATCTCCCTCACGACGGGCGGCTGCCCGCTCAAGGGCACCTTCACCACCGACACGAACGAGCGCGTGATGGCGGTCGAGGGCGTCGCCTCCGTCGACGTCACCTTCGACGTCCTCTCCCCCGAGGAGAAGGACGCGCTCAAGAAGAAGCTCGGCATGCCCGGCGGCCTCCCAACCGGCGCGCTCGCGAAGATCGGCTCCATCCTCTGCATCGGTTCCGGCAAGGGCGGCGTCGGCAAGTCGTCGCTCACGTCGAACCTCGCCGTCGCGCTCGCCCAGGAGGGCAAGTCGGTCGGCGTGCTCGACGCCGACGTGTGGGGCTACTCGATCCCGCGCATGTTCGGTCTCGGCGGCCAGAAGCCGCCGGTGAACGCCGAGCGCAAGATCGTGCCGCTCGAGGCGCACGGCGTGAAGGTCATGTCGATCGGCTTCTTCGTCGACGAGGACTCCGCCGTCGTGTGGCGTGGCCCGATGCTCCACAAGGCGCTCGCGCAGTTCCTGCAGGACGTCGACTGGGGCGACCTCGACTTCCTCCTCATCGACCTCCCGCCGGGCACCGGCGACGTGTCGATGACCCTCGCCCAGCTCGTGCCGCAGTCGGAGTTCGTGCTCGTCACGACCCCGCAGGACACGGCTCAGAAGGTCGCTCGTCGCGCCGCCGAGATGGCCGACAAGGTGTCGATCCCCGTCGCCGGCGTGATCGAGAACATGGCCGGCTTCGTCACCCCCGGTGGCGAGCGCTTCGAGATCTTCGGCAAGGGCGGTGGCCAGGCGCTCGCCGACGAGATCGACGTCCCGCTCCTGGGCTCCGTGCCGATCACGATGCCCCTGCGCGAGCAGGCCGACGCCGGCGAGCCGATCGTCTCCGTCAACCCGGACGACCCCGCCTCCCAGGCCATCCGCTCCGCCGCCCGCGGCCTCGTCGCAATGGCGCCCGTGCGCGTACAGCCGGCTCCGGAGCCGATCGGGCTGTCGCTGCCGATGGCCGGCTAGGGAGCCCCGCGCCGAGCGATCGGCGCGCTCGTCACATGCGGGTCGATCGGGCTCGCGACCTGGTCGTGATGGCGTAGCTCAGCGACGCGTCGCGCTCCACTCGCCAGGACCAGCCCGACCCGCCGGTACCCCGCTCGCGGGTGGATCGCTGCGGCGGGGGCTGCGGAGGCGGCCGCGACTGAGCCGCGCGAGTTCACCCGGCCTCCCCCACGCATTGGCGATCTGGGCCGAGCACCGGTACCAATAGACCCATGACCGACCTGCACCCCACCTTCTCCGAGGACGGCGTCCTGCTGCGCAAGCACGACCCGGCGCCGGCCCCCGGCGAGGAGGACCACGGCCCGGAACTCCCGGCCTCGGTCGCCCGTGCCTTCACCGCGACCTTCGTCCTCGCACTCGTGGCCGTCCTGCTCACCAAGTCCCCGGTGCTCGTATGAGGGCCGTGATCTCCCTCGTCCTGCTCGGCGCCGGAGGACTGGCGCTCGCCTGGGGCGTCCACGACCTCGCGCAGGTGTTCGCCGAGGTCGGGAGCTGCTCATCCGATGGGGTGCCGAACTACTGCCCGCCAGGGATGGAACGTTCGATCGGCGCCACCATCGCCGGCGCCGTCCTGGTGTTCGCGGGAGGGTTCGCCGGGACCTCCACGCGAACCGCACCGCTCACGGTGGGCGTGCTCGGCACGGTGATCGGCGTCTCCGTCGGCTGGTCGCAGCTCGGCCCGTCGGCCCAGCCCGGCGACCCCGCCCTCGTTGCGCTCGGCGTCTCCGCGATTGCCCTCCTGGTCGGCATCGCCGCACTCGTCGGCGCCAACGGCACCAACCCACCCGCGCGGGCCGCGGCCGACGGGTCCGGCGGCAGCTTCTGGTCCTTCGACGGCGGCGGTGACTCCGGGAGCGACTCCGGAGGCGACTCCGGCTGTGGCGGGGGGTGTGGCGGCGGCGGCGACTGACGCGCCGGCGCCCAGGTAACCGCGTCGCGATGGGGTCCTGCCCGGGGCGGGGCGGAGTCGGGCCAGGCGAGCGCAACGCGCGCCGCGGCTATCGCGGTGAACGGCGACGCTCGCGCAGCTGCGCCGCGAGCCCCGGGAAGTTCGTCGTCACCATCCAGGTCCGAGGATCGTCGATCCATCGCCCCAGCTCGGGTGCTTCGTCGACGGTCCACACCAGGAGCGGCAGACGCTCGCGCTTCGCGAATCCGGCCAGCGTGAGCCGGGCGAGCGTCTTGTTGGCGACGACGAGGTTGGCGTCGCAGGCCTTGATCCGCGTGCGCGGGAAGAGCTCGTTGTAGCGGGTGCGCCAGAGCTCGCTGCGACGGCGGCCGGTCATGTCGCGCCCGAGCGAGAGCCCCACGAGCAGGTCGGGGTAGGCGTCCTTCGCCCATCGCCGGATCGCGAACACGGTGCGGTCCTCGAGGCTCGTGATGATGAAGGCGCCCGCGCCCATCGTGTCGAGGGCGAGGGCCGTCGCCTCGACCTCGTAGGTGGCGGCGGGGTCGGCGTACACGCCGTCGGGCGAGACGAACTTGAGGTCGATGTGGGCCCGTTTGCCGCCGTCGGCCAGGATCCTCAGGGCCTCGTCGTACCGGACGAGCTGGGAGGTCGCACCGGAGAGCGCCTCGAAGGTGAGGGTGTCGAGCCGCCGGCCGGTGCCGTCGATCTCGACGTGGTCGTCGTGGTAGAGGACGAAGGTGCCGTCGATGCAACGCTGCACGTCGAACTCGACGTACTCGACCTCCAGGCGAACGGCCAGTTCGAGCGCCTCACGCGTGTTCTCGAGGGTGCGGTCGGCCTGGGCGCCGCAGCGGTGGGCGCTGATCAGAGACATGGGAGCCGGTCCGCCGCGCGGTCACGGCAATGAGCCGCGCGGGGACGAGCCAGGATGAGGGTGGGGCGCCGGCCTACTGGCCGTAGTACGCGGCGTTGAGCGCCACGAACGGCTCCATGTCCTCGGGGACCTGGTCCTCGGCGAAGCAGGCGTCGACCGGGCAGGCCTCCACGCATGCGTCGCAGTCGATGCACTCCTCCGGGTCGATGAAGAGCTGCTTGACGGTGTCGAAGTCGGGCTCGTCGGGCGTCGGATGGATGCAGTCGACGGGGCAGACCTCGGTGCAGGACGCATCCTTGGTGCCGATGCACGCCTCGGTGATCACGTAGGCCATGTGCGGGGTCGTCTCCTGATGGGAAAGAGAGGGAAGGCTCGGGATCGGTGCAGGATCCTGAGGCGCGAAAGTCTACCGGGAGGTAGCCGCGGCAAGCGGTGAGCGGCGCTCGTCCCAGTGGATCTCCGCCTCGAGCTGGGCCGAAAGCTGGAGCAACACGTGCTCTTCGCAGGGCCGACCGACGGCCTGGACGGCCACGGGAAGCCCGTCGATCTGGTGCGTCGGGAGGCTGATGGCCGGGTTGCCGCAGAGGTTGGCGACGGGAGAGAACGGCATCCAGCGCGCGGCGCGTTCGAACGCCTCCAGCGGAGTTTCGAGGCCCGCGCTGATCGTTCCGATGGTGACGGGCGGTCCTGCGAGCGCCGGCGTCAGGACGATGTCGTAGGGCGCGAAGGTGCCCAGGATCAGGCGGGCGATGCCGTCGGCGGAGAACTTCGTCTGCCAGGCGTCGGTCGCGTTTCGGGCGGCGGCGCGCTGCGACACGGCCCAGCCGAGGCCGTCGAGATCGGCCTCGGTGACCGGCCCCTCCCCGCCGGCGAGCCCCTTGCCCGCGGCGCCGAGCACGCGCATCTGGATGGAGGCCATGTCGGTGAAGAGGTCGACGAAGAGGTCGTTGAGGAAGGCGCCGGGCACGGGCAGGGCCACGTCCGGCTCGACGATCTCGTGGCCGAGAGCGGCCAGGCGCGCGATGGTCTCGTCCAGCGCGAGGAGTTCGTTGGCGCCGACGGTGACGCCGTCGAGGCCCGGGTCCCGCAGGACGCCGATGCGCAGCGGCCGCAGCTCGCGGCCCATCGCCTCGACGTAGGACTCGGTGTGGGGCGGTGCCCAGGTCGCGTCGCCGAAGGCCGGGCCGGCGAGGGCGTCGAGGATCAGGGCGGCGTCGGCGGTGGTGCGCGCGAGGCCGCCGTCGACGACGAGGTAGTTCTCGCCCGTCTCCGGTCCCTGCGACACGCGACCGCGCTGCGGCTTGAGGCCCACGAGGCCGGTGCACGCCGCCGGGATGCGGATCGATCCGCCGCCGTCGTTGCCGTGCGCGATCGGCAGCGCGCCCGCGGCCACCGCAGCTGCGGCGCCGCCGGAGGAGCCACCCGCGGTGCGGGAGAGGTCCCACGGGTTGCGGGTCGGCTCGCGGTGCAGCGGCTCGGTGGTCGGCAGCAGCCCCCACTCCGGCAGCGCGGTACTGCCGACGATCACGGCCCCGGCCTCGCGGATGCGTGTGGTGGTGGCGTGGTCGTAGGAGGCGATCAGCGCGTTCGTGATCCGCGCGCCGCTGCGTACCGGCAGGCCGTTGATCGCGCGGTTGTTCTTCATCGCGATCGGCACGCCGGCCAGGAGTCGCTCGTCGCCCGGCCGGACGGCGGCGGCCGCGGCGAGCGCGCCCTCCGCGTCGACGTCGGTGAAGGCGTTGATCGACGGCTCGACCACCTCGATCCGTTCGAGCGCCGCCTGCGTCAGCTCCGTCGCGGTGACCTCGCCCTCGCGCACGAGCCGGGCGAGCTCGCCCGCGGGCCGCTGGAGCAGGTCATGCAGATCACTCACAGGGGCGAAGCTAGCCCTTCGTGCGCGCGACCGCGGTTTCGGGCGGAGGGATCACCCGTTACTGCCAGGCCGGGCTGGGCAGGCAGCCCTGGAACGCGAACGGGGCAGACCCGCGTGAAACGGATCTGCCCCAGCTCGGCGGCGCGAACGAACCCCACCCGGGTCGAACGCGCCTGACGACCCGGGTCGAGCATGGATCCGTCGACCGGTGTCCGAGGTCGACGGGCTCGTGGCCCTGGTCTCTTTGGCCGCCTCCACGATGAGGCGAGACGGCTATGTGTGCAGTGTCCTAGGCGGTCGGTCCCCGGATGTTGCGGAACGAGAAACATCGCCTGTCCTGGCGCCGCGAGGCTCGGCGCGAGCGCCAGGGCGGGAGGGGCGTGCCCGCCAGTAGTGTGGGAGCGAACCGACCTTGCACGGCGCCCCTCCCCTTGCGCGCCGTCCCCACCCAGTGGAAGCGACCCGCACTGCGATGACCGACACCGAGATCGAAGTCAAGTCCGGACTTGAGGGCGTCGTCGCCTTCGCGAGCGAGATCGCCGAGCCCGACCGCGACGGCGGCAGCCTTCGCTACCGCGGCGTCGACATCGAGGACCTCGTCGGCAAGGTGCCGTACGAACACGTCTGGGGCCTCCTGGTCGACGGCGGTTTCCTCCCGGGCCTCGCGCCGGCCGAGCCGCACCCCCTCACCGTCCGCTCCGGCGACCCGCGCGTCGACGTGCAGTCCGCGCTCGCGATGCTCGCGCCCGAGTGGGGCTTCAAGCCGATCATCGACATCACCGACGACGAGGCTCGCCTGCAGCTCGCGCGCGCCTCCGTGATGGCGCTCTCCTTCGTGGCCCAGTCGGCGCGTGGCGCCGGCCAGCCGCCGATCCCGCAGGTGGAGGTCGACAACGGCCGCACCATCGCCGAGCGCTTCCTCATCCGCTGGCGCGGCGAGCTCAACCCGGACCACGCCAAGGCGATCGACGCCTATTGGATCAGCGCCGCCGAGCACGGCATGAACGCCTCCACGTTCACGGCCCGCGTGATCACCTCCACAGGTGCCGACGCCGCGGCCGCCCTCTCCGGCGCCGTCGGCGCACTGAGCGGTCCGCTCCATGGTGGCGCCCCCTCCCGCGTCCTCAGCATGCTCGACGCCGTCGAGGCACAGGGTGACGCCCGCCAGTGGGTCAAGGACGCCCTGGACCGCAAGGAGCGCCTCATGGGCTTCGGGCACCGCGTCTACCGCGCCGAGGATCCCCGCGCCCGCACGCTGCGCCGGATCGCCAAGGAACTGAACGCGCCCCGCGTTGAGGTCGCCGAGGCGCTCGAGCAGGCCGCCCTCGCCGAGCTCCACGAGCGCCGCCCCGACCGCGTCCTGGCCACCAACGTCGAGTTCTGGTCGGCCGTCGTCCTCGACTTCGCCGAGGTCCCCGGACCGCTCTTCACCCC
>JAURVW010001121.1 GCA_030655275.1 Solirubrobacteraceae bacterium | reverse complement strand
GGGGTGACACCCGCTCGCGCCCGGCGAAACATCCGTTTCCCGCCTGGGGGCGGGAAACGTACGTTTCGCCTCTGACTGCGCGTTCGGGTGTCACCCCACGCCCGGCTGGCTGGTTGGGGTGTTGGCGGGCCTTGCTTCGGCGGCCGGATCTTGCTCGGCGCTTGGGTCGTTGGGTGGGTCTGAGCGGGAGGGGGCGGATTCAGGGCCCCGCTCCTGACAGAGACGCGCATTCTGGCTGGGTCTGGGCGGGCGGCTCGCCTGGCCGGCTTCGCCCGATGGCTCGCCGCCGGCGGCCGATCGAGCGGGAAGTTGATCGGTCGCCGGCGGTGTGCCGTGGGTGGGGGGAGACCCGATGGGGTGCCTGTGGGGGCAGGCGATGGGTTTGGCTCGCAGGGGTTCGAGCCGCAGGGTGGGCCAGCTGGGGGCTGGACCGGGTGACTCGCTCGGGGCGGAGTCGAGAACGACGGTAGATGCCCTGCAGGGTGCTTTGCATGGGCCGATCGGCTGGTCGTCCGGCCCATCGCTCCATCGCGGGGGACAAGTCGGCGTGACGGCGATCACGCTGACGTTCGAATGGGGGACGAGCACGCGCGGGCGACATCGCACCTAGGCGCGGTGCGCGGCGCTCGACCGCCGATGCACCGGACGCATGGGTCGCGAATTCATCTCGACGGCGCAGATGAACTTGCGCGGTTGGTGATGCACGGATGAATGGGTTGCAAGTTCATCTGGACGGGCCAGATGAACTTGCGCTCGGCGAGGCGGCGGAGGCACGTCACGACATGGGTCGCCTCCGACCCGCCACACTCTGGAGGCTGCTTCGCTGCAGCGCATCCCCACGACGACTTCACGGACGTTCGATTCGCATGCAGATGACGCTCGCCACCCCGGCCGCCGACGCGATCGAGCTGGTGCTCGCCGCCTGGAGTGAGGCCGCGCCGGCGCAGTGCCCGGTCGAGGCGGCGGTCGACGCCGAGCGCCACGCCGACGGGCTCGTCGCACAGCTCTCGCTGCGCCTCGACGACACGCAGATCCCGCTCTGGGACGCGCGCGCCGACGCGGCCCGCTGACCGGCGAGCGTCGTCCGTGGCGCTACCGGTCGACTGAGTCCGGAGCGAAGGCGTCGTTCGCGATGCTGCCGGTCGACTGATTCGGAGAGCCGGCGTGGTCCGTGACGTGATGGCGCTGGGGTCCGTGGTGATGAGCCCGGGGTCGTCCGTGACCGCAGGGCTTGGAGTGAGCGCAACCGCATGGTCGTCCGTGACCGGCGGCGCGCTCATGACCGTTCTTCGGGCTGCCCTCCGGAGAGGGCGGGCCGGTTAACCGTCTCGACGGGGCATGACTGAACCATCCATGGTTGCGTTGAGATCCATCGCTTGAGCATCGTCGGTCGCAGACCCTGCGTTAAGTGCTGTTTGTACCACTAGGGGTCATTTCTGCGACGTCCGTCCAGCGCGCCGACGAGGTCTGGGCAGTCGGCCCCCGCCGTTCGGGCCAGCTCGGTCATCGCAACGGCCCCGGTCCCATCCCCCGCGCGGTTTCGCCACGATCATGTCCGCCGCACGGGGCCCCACCGCCTCTCCCCCTCGGGTGCCGCAGGCGACGCACGATGCTCGCGCACGGACCGCCCGCGGCCGCGCCTCTGGACAGGTCCCCGATGGCGCACGGGCGCTCCCGTCGGTAGCGTCGCCCGGCGATGCGGCTCTTCTCCCACCGGATGCGACGCACGGGCGTGAAGGCGCACCTGCGCGCCCTGCGCTGCGCGCAGGTCCCCGACCTGCCGACGTGGCCTGCGCCCGCCTCGTTCTCGATCGTCGTCGAGCTGGTCGTCGGGCCCGAGGGCGAACCCGGCGAGGAGACCTTCGCCGTCACCGTCTGCACGCCCGACCAACTCCGCCACCAGGCGTCGAAGGACGGCATCACCGACGGCCGCCACCACCTCATCGTCGATCGCTACGACTATGCGTCGCTCGACCGGTACCTGCGTCGCCGCGTGCACGCCTGTGAAGGCTCCACCTGGGACGACGTCACCGCCCAGCTCGCCCGACTGGGCCGCTGGGAGTTCGAGGACTACGCCGACTAGGTGAGCGCGGGCTGCGAGCTGCGGGCGAGCGCGGGCGCGGGCTGCGGGCCAGCGCGGGCTGCGGACGAGGCCAACTTCGCTTCGATCCGCGCCCAACCCCAAACGGACCGTGGTCCAGGGGGCGGATCGCCCCCCGGACCACGGTCAGTTCGAGCGTGGGTGCTCGATCAGGCGGCGCGGAGGAGCTGCATCGACTCGAGGGGCGCCTCGGCGCCGGCCAGCGTGACGTGGTTGCCGCCGGCCTCCTTGGCGAGGCGTAGGGCGCGCTGCGCGGTGGTCCACGGATCGATGGAGGCGTGCCCGCTGGTCAGGCCGATGCTGATCGTGAAGGCGACACCGGCCTCCGCGGAGCGACGGGCGACGGCCGAGCGGATGCGTTCGGCGGCGATGAGCGCCTCGTGGCCCGAGGTCGCCGGGAAGAGCAGAGCGAAGTCATCGCCCTTCAGCCGGCCAAACGCGTCGGTCTCGCGGATGCAGTCGTCGACGATCTCGGAGAGCTGACGCAGGGCGCGCTCACCCGCTTCGTAGCCGTGCTCGGCATTGAGCCGGGCGAAGTCGTCGATGTCGAGCAAGAGGAGCGACGACTCCAGCCGGCGGTTCATTCCATTGCCGACCCAGGCAGTGAATGCACGCTCGAAGGCTGCGCGGTTGAGGGCGCCGGTGAGGGCGTCGCGGGAGGAGAGCTCTTCGAGCTCTCCGAAGAGGCGGGCCGCCTCGGCACGCAGGCGCCGGTAGGCGACGCTCGTGCCGATCGCGACCACCGCGAACAGCACGAGGGCGGCAGCGGGCTGCGTGGTGTCGGCGGCCGTGAAGAGGCTGGCCGCGAGCGCGATGAGCGCGAGGGCCACATTCGTGGCAAAGCGGCCGGGCAGGGCGAAGTGCGCGCTGAGCGTGAGCGGCCACAACAACAGGATCGGCGTGAGCTCCATCGGCCGGGCGAGCATCACCGTCGCGCTGACGAGCAGGATCGCGGCGGTGATCGCGCGGTCGATCGACAGCTCGCCCGCGTCGATCGAGAAGCGCAGGAACACGCCGACGCCGAAGCAGGCCGCGGCGATCGCGTAGAAGGAGCCGGTGTGCGCGATCGCGTGCGGTGCGCCCGTCGCGACGGCGGCGGCCGCGGCGGCCGCGACGAGGAACTGCCAGCCGACGAGGTTGGCGGCGCTCCGGCGCCCCGGCTGGGTCGCGGTCCAGGCGCGGCGGGTCGGTCCGTCGACGGCGGGGATCGGTCGCGCGGCGCGGCGCGCGGTTTCGATCAGAGGTGCAGGCATGCCGGGACCATCGGCGCGACTGGTCCAGCCACTGAGTATGAAATGGGCAGCTTGAGCCGGGCGGAACGCACGGCAGCGGGGCCAGGATGCGAACGGACCGTGGTCCAGGGGTCGTATCGCCCCCTGGACCACGGTCCGTTCGCGGATTGGTTGGGTGGCTTGAGTTCGTCGTCTAGTCGTGCACGTTGGCCGTCGCGTGCACGATCTGGTTGCCGCCGTCGAGCTGGGCGTCCTCCAGGGCCTCGGCGGCCTTGGCCCACGGGTCGGTCACGAGGCCCGTCGCCAGTCCGATGCTCACCGTCACCGGAAAGCCGGTCGACGGCGTGCGTTCGCCGGTCGCGGCCCGGATGCGCCGACAGACGTGCTCGGCCTGCTGCGCCGGCGTCGAGGGCAGCAGGACGCCGAGGGTGTCGTCGTCCACGCGCCCGAGCACGTCGGTCGCGCGAAGGCAGGAGCCGGTGATGTCGGCGACCGTCTTGAGCACCGACTCGGCCTGGCGTCGGCCGGGTCGGGTGGTGCGGCCGCCGCGCGTCGTCCAGTCGATCCGCACGAGCATCAGCGACGACGACGGCCGTCGCGCGGCCGCCCCGCCGCCGAGCCAGGCATGCACCGCCCGCTCGAACGCGGAGGGGCGCAGCGTGCCCGTGATCGGGTCGCGGGAGTTGATGGCCTCGCGGAGCACGGAGAAGAGGGAGCGAGGCTGGCTCATACCCTCGTGATCGGCCACTGGGCGCCCAGCTGAACGACTTGCGCGCGCCGCTGCCCCCGGAAAGGCGGAAGCCCGGTCAGGCAGGTCGCTCAACCTGCCGTCCCGGGCTTCCTGCTCCGTCAGATGTTCTGGCAAACCTGACGTGAGCGGTTTTGGAACGTCGCCGGGTGCGCACCGGCTCCG
>JAURVW010001115.1 GCA_030655275.1 Solirubrobacteraceae bacterium | reverse complement strand
CTCGCCGCCTACACGCCGTTCTATTCGATCTACCCGGGCAGCAAGGCGCCGGTCGAGCACTTCACGCGGGCCGCCTCGAAGGAGTTCGGCGAGCGCGGCATCTCGGTCAACGCGGTCGGCCCGGGCCCGATGGACACGCCGTTCTTCTACGGCCAGGAGTCGGCCGAATCGACCGCCTACAACAAGGCCGGCGCGGCGCTCAACAAGTTCTCGAAGACCGGCCTCACCGACATCGAAGACATCTCGCCGCTGATCAAGTTCCTGGTGACCGAAGGCTGGTGGCTCAACGGCCAGACGATCTTCGCGAACGGCGGCTACACCACGCGCTGATCGCCACGCCGATCGCCACGACGAGGTCGACCCCACCATGAGCGCTTCACCCCCGCCGCCGTACCGCGCGTTCGGCGCGCAGTTCATCGGCGGCGAGTGGCGCCGCGGCGGCTCGTCGCGGACGGTGGTCGACCTCGACCCGTACACCGGCGAGACGCTGCTGGAAATGCCCGGCGCGTCGGTCGCCGATGTCGACGATGCGTACGCGGCGGCGCTCGGCGCGCAACCGGAATGGGCCGCGCGGCTGCCGCGCGAGCGCGCCGAGTTGCTGCTGCGCGCGGCGCGGGCCTTCGAGGACCGGCACGACGAGATCGTCGACTGGTTGACGCGCGAGGCCGGCGCGACGAGCTTCTGGTCGCAGCAGATCACGCGCCACGCGGCGATCTGCTGCAGCGAAGCGGCGGCCTATGCGCAGGGCGCGGCGGGGACCATCCTGCCGTCATTGATCGCGGGCCAGCAGAGCCACGTCTACCGCAAGCCGGTGGGCGTGGTCGCGCTGGTCACGTCGTGGAACTCGCCCGTCAACCTGACGGTGCGCGCGCTCGCGCCGGCGCTCGCGCTCGGCAACGCGGTGGTGCTCAAGCCGGCCAGCGAAGCGCCGGTCAGCGGCGGCCTGATCCATGCCCGCATCTTCGAGGAGGTCGGGCTGCCGAAGGGGCTCTTCAGCGTGCTGGTCGGCGCGTCGTCGGAGATCGGCGATGCGCTGACCGGTCACGACGCCGCCAACTCGGTCTCGTTCACCGGCTCGACC
>JAURVW010001114.1 GCA_030655275.1 Solirubrobacteraceae bacterium | reverse complement strand
CGTTCGCCGGCGCCTCGCTGATCGCGGTCGTGGCGTTCTCGTCGCTCGGCGGGTTCCTCTTCCTCAACACCCTCTACCTCCAGACCGCTCGCGAGCTCTCGCCGCTGCAAGCCGGGCTCTACACGCTGCCCATGGCGGCGGTCACGGTCGTCGTCGGACCGCTCACCGGCCGGGCGGTCGGCCGCTTCGGAGCCCGGCCGTCGCTCGCGCTCGGGGGTCTCGCGATGGGCAGCAGCGCACTGATGCTGGTCGGCCTGCAGCCCGACACCTCCGAGGTCTGGCTCCTCACGAGCTACCTCCTGTTCGGCATCGGCTTCGGCTCGATCAACCCGCCGATCACCAACACCGCCGTCTCCGGCATGCCGCCCGAGCAGGCCGGCGTCGCCTCGGCCATCGCCTCCTCCAGTCGGCAAGTGGGCCAGACCCTCGGCGTCGCCGTCATCGGCGCGGTCGCGGTCTCCACTGCCAGCGGCCCGACCGGCTTCACCGACGCCAGCCACGCCGGCTGGTGGCTGCTCGTCGGCGGCGGCGTGCTGATCGTCGTCCTCGCGTTCGCCTCGACCGGCCGCTGGGCCCAGGCGACGGCGACGCGAGCGGCCGAGCGACTGGCGACGGCAGCGTAGGCGACAAGCCGACGCGCAGGCGACGGCGACGCATGCGGTCGATCGGTCGGTCGGTCGGTCGGTCGACGAGAAAAGTACCCCCAGCCGGACTCGAACCGGCGACCGTCGGATTAAAAGTCCGCTGCTCTAACCAACTGAGCTATGGAGGCTTCACGAGCGTATCGAGACCGCCGAGTCGTGGTGATCACGGTCGGAGAAACCGCTGGTCGCCGCTACATCGAGTCGGTCACCGGCTCGCCGATGTCGGCGTTGGCCAGCACCTTCGGCTTGGGGATGAGGAAGATGATCGCTGCGGCGAAGAGGCAGAGGCCTCCGGCGGTGATCCAGGCGATGAAGTAGTCGCCGTCGACCTGGCGGATCCAGCCGGCGTAGCTCGCCGCGACGCCCGCGCCGACCATGTGGCTCGCGAAGACCCAGCCGAACACGACGCCCGCCCGCTCGGCACCGAAGTGTTCTCGGCAGAGGGCGACGGTCGGTGGGACGGTCGCCACCCAGTCGAGGCCGTAGAAGACGATGAAGAGGAAGAGGCTCGGGTGAACGTCCGGTCCGAGCAGCGACGGGACGATCAGTAGGGAGAGTCCGCGCAGGGAGTAGTAGCCGACGAGCAGGTAGCGGGAGTCGACGCGGTCGGTGAGCCAGCCGCTGGCGACGGTGCCGATGATGTCGAACACGCCGATGAGCGCGAGGAGGCCCGCGCTCGTGCCGGAGGGCATGCCGTGGTCGTGGGCGGCCGGGATGAAGTGCGTGCCGATGAGGCCGTTCGTCGACCAGCCGCAGATCCAGAAGCTTGCGAAGAGCACCCAGAACACGCGCGAGCGTGAGCTGCTGCGCAGGGTGTCGATCGCGACCCTCGCCGCGCCGGTCTTCGGCGCGGGCGGCGGCGGGACCCAGTCGTCGGGCGCACCGTACGGCGTGGTCCCCGCGGCGACGGGATCCTCGCGCATGATCAGCAGGATGAGCGGCACCAGCGCCAGCGCGAACGCCGCGACGAGCCCTGCCGCCCAGCGCCACCCCGGCCCCTCGGCGAGGTGCGCGATCGCCGGGAGGAAGATGAGCTGGCCGGTGGAGCTGGCGGCCGAGAACACCCCGATCACGACGCCTCGGTGCTTCACGAACCAGCGGTTGGCGATCACCGCGCCGAACACGAGCGCCAGCGCCCCCGTGCCGATCCCGACGGCGAAGCCCCACAGCAGCCAGAGCTGCCAGGCCTCGGTCATCACGAGCGTGAGCCCCGACCCGATCGCGACCAGCGTGAGCGCCGACGCCACGACGCGCCGCACCCCGAACTTCTCCATCAGCGCCGCCGCGAACGGCGCCGCGAGCCCATAGACGACGAGGTTCAGCGTGACCGCGCCGCTGGTCGTCGCCCGCGACCAGCCGAAGTCCTGCTCGAGCGGTTCGAGCAGTGCACCGGTCGACGAGCGGAAGCCGGCCGCCGCCACGAGCGCCGCCATCGTGATCCCAGCGACGAGCCACGCCCGATGGAGCTTCGGCCGCGCCGGGGACTTGTCGACGCGCACGGCCACGGTCGCAGCCTAGGGCCGGCCGCGGTGAGCGGCCATTTCTGCCCGCCACAACAGGAGAAAATGGCCGCTCAGCACCTCCGCGCCGGCGCCGAGTCAGCGCCGGCGCGCCGTCACGGCGACGAAGCGCTGCTCGAACCACAGCTCGTGGTCGCGGCGATGCGGTCCCATGCCCGTCGGCGTGCCGCCGGCGAGCTCGGCGTCGAAGGCGGCGCGGATCGTCGACTCGGCCCGCGGCGCCTTCGTCGTCTGCCCGAGCCAGGGCGCGACGGGGCGGGCGGTCGTACGCTCCTCGACCTTCAGGTCGGATACGCCGAGCTCGTCGACGAGCTGCGTGAGCTCGGTTGCCGAAAGACACCGCACGTGTGACGGGTCGCGGAGCTGCTCGATCCGGTTCTGCTCATCGGCCACGGCGGTGTCGTTGTCGGCGACCAGGTCGGCCACCATCAGCTGCCCGCCGGGCCGCGTGACCCGCTGCATCTCCGCGAGCAGCCGCCGGGGCTCCTCGAAGTGATGGGCGGCGAAGCGCGAGACGACCACGTCGAACGAGGCATCCAGGAACGGGAGATCGAGCGCATCGCCGCAGGCGAAGGTGATGTTGCGCAGGCCCTCGTGCTCGGCGGCGACCCGGCCCGCCTCGAGCATCGCCGGCGTGAGATCGAGCGCGACGACGGAGGCGACGCGGCGGGCGAGCCCACGCGCCGCGTGGCCGCTCCCGGCGGCGACGTCGAGAGCGACGGCGCCCTCCGGTGGGTCGAGGTGGTCGAGTACCCATTCGCCCTCGGTCACCAGGTTGCCGACGAAGCGCTTGCTCTCGAAGGCCTCCGCCTGCCCCGTGAACGAGCGGCGAACGGTCGCTGCGTGGTCGCGGTCCATACGACGAACGTAGCAACGC
The DNA here is from genome assembly GCA_030655275.1 of Solirubrobacteraceae bacterium. Classification (GTDB taxonomy): domain Bacteria; phylum Actinomycetota; class Thermoleophilia; order Solirubrobacterales; family Solirubrobacteraceae; genus JAGIBJ01. The sequence continues at coordinate 332 of JAURVW010001114.1, read as the reverse complement.
GCGCGGACCGTAGCGAAACGCGTAGGAGCGCAGAAGCGGACAGGTCGTCGGCGAAGCGCCGCATCGACTCGGGTGAACGGCCAATTTACGCCGCTACAGCCACCCAAAATGGCCGCTCAGCGCCCCAGTTCGTTGCCCCACTCAACTCGCCGCGGCCACCGCGTGCAGGTCGGCGATCACGCGGGCGATCACCTTGGCGCTGTCGAGCATGACCTCGTAGCCGCGCTCCGAGCCGGAGGCCGCCGTCGCCTCGGGCGTGTGGAAGCCGGTGCCCTCGGGCCAGGCCGGGGCGAAGAACAGGGTCGTCGGGACGACCTCGCTCACGTCACCCA
>JAURVW010001438.1 GCA_030655275.1 Solirubrobacteraceae bacterium | reverse complement strand
CCCCAACACACAATCCCCGCTTGCCCGTGCAAGGCGCTGGGGCAGGGATGCGGGCCTTGCTCGCCCTCCCCTTGCCCCGGCCCGACGGCACCTTCAGTACTTGAGTCCCTTTTCTTCCATTCTCCGTCGTGAAAGCGACCTTCCGAGGCCTCGCTTCAAAATAATTCAGTTCAGATTCAGATTGAGATTCAGAGAAACACACAGTTCCCGAGAGCGGGAGAGAGTTGGAGAGAGGGGTGTCGGGCGCAGTCTGCGGCAGTCAGTGGCTCAGTCAGTTAGTCAGTCAGTCAGTGTAGCGCAGAGAAAACGATGAATGAACATATGGACGGTCTTTGTCGGAACGAAGAAAGCAGCGCACTCGGGCGCCTTGCTCCGTTATCACTCTCGACTCAACAGCAGCAGCAGCAGCGTCAGATACTGACAGCGTTTCGAAAATACCGTCTGTTTGGCAAAGTGTGGCAAGAGCGGTGGGCAGGCTTGTCGGTTCGCCGGCTGCGCTGCACCACCGTCCGTCCCTAACCTTTGATTTGCGTTATCGTTGGGTGTGTCAGGTCATGGGCAGTCGCCCCACCGTCATTCTTTACTGCCTTGATGAATGAATGAATGCATGAATGAGTGAATACATTGTTGTGTTTGTGTTGGAAGGAGAAGGAGGCAGACGCACCGCTGCTTTGCGCGGCGAGTGTTGTTGGCCTTACTTGGATGATCGAATTTGAATTTGTGGGGTGCGTTCACTGTTCCCTCGAGGCTTCTTTGCGTTAGTTAGTTTGTTGTTTCGCTTTTGACTCACAACTGCTCGCTCTCCCACTTTCCCCCACGGCCCCCGGCCCTCCTTCTCCTCATCGTGCTCACAAAACAGGATACCCCAAGCAAACAGCAAGAAAAGCAACAGAATGGCTACTACCACCGGAACCGTTGTGTCGTGGAAGAAGGGATTCGGCTTCATTGAAGACGAGGCGAAGAATCAGCACTTCGTGCACTTCTCGGCGTTGCAGGTTGAGGAGGGCGGCTTCCGCGCGCTGGACGTCGGCCAGCAGGTGGAGTTCGTCGTTAGCGAGCAGGACGGCCGCACGCGCGCGGAGAACGTGACCGCCATTGGTGGCGGAGCTCTCCCCTCCGGCCCGCGCCCCGAGTCCGACGGAGGCTTCCGTGGCGGCCGTGGCGGCGATCGCGGTGGCTACGGCGGCTTCCGAGGAGGTCGTGGCGGAGACCGTGGTGGCTTCGGCGGGTTCCGTGGCGGACGCGGTGGCGACCGTGGCGGGCGCGGCGGTTTCCGCGGTGGCCGTGGAGGCGACCGCTACTGAGAGGCCGTTGGCTGATGCGCAGCGATGACTGGCTGACCCGGGTCTGGGCGCTCGCTCGCGAGAGTGCGGGTGACTACGCGCTCGTGTTCGGCACCCCACACGAGAAGCCGCCGCGCGAAGAGTAATGATGGAGAAGAAGGGAAAGAGAAAAAGAAATCAGTATCACAATTCCCCCACTAGTTTGTTAAAGTGAACGCCGCGTGCGGCAGAAGGCTGGAAGTGGGTCGAGTGTTCGTGTGAAACAGAATCAATTGTCCATTTTTCGCTTAAACGAGGTTTCGGGTAACCGCGAGGGAGCCACGCACCCCACCACCCCCAACACACAATCCCCGCTTGCCCGTGCAAGGCGCTGGGGCAGGGATGCGGGCCTTGCTCGCCCTCCCCTTGCCCCGGCCCGACGGCACCTTCAGTACTTGAGTCCCTTTTCTTCCATTCTCCGTCGTGAAAGCGACCT
>JAURVW010001109.1 GCA_030655275.1 Solirubrobacteraceae bacterium | reverse complement strand
GTCGCCGCGATCGGCGCGGTGCGGCGGGAGCCGCTCGTCGCGGAGTCGCTCCTCGCAGCGCACCGGTCGGCCGAGCCGGCCCACACCGCGGTCCTCGCCGAGCTCGGCCTCGAACCCCTCCTCGATCTCCGGCTGCGGCTCGGAGAGGCCTCCGGCGCGCTGCTCGCGCTGCCGCTGCTCGCCGCCACCGGCGCCCTCCACGCGGGCATGGCCACCTTCGCCGAGGCCGGCGTCGACGGCCCTGCGCCCGCCGCGGCCTCGTCTGCGACGGCGTCGGCGACGGGTGAGGCGTCAGCCGCGCCCCAGGACCCGGAACCCGGCGATGTCTGACGACGCCGCGGTCGCCGCGACCTCGCGCTTCGCGCTCGCGCGGCGGTCGCTCCTGGCGGCGATCACGCTCCTCACGATCCTGCCGGTCCCCCCACGCGCACAGCGGCACATCGGTGCCCGCGAGGTCGCCGGGGCCGCGCCGTGGTTCCCGGTCGTCGGCGCGGTGCTCGGTCTGCTCATCGGGCTCGCCGGGTACGGCGCCGCTGCGCAAGGGTCGCCGCTGCTGGGCGCTGCGCTCATCGGCATCCTCATGGCGCTCGTCACGGGAGCCCTGCACCTCGACGGCCTCGCCGACAGCGCCGACGCGCTCGGCGCGCGCGGGGGCTCGTCGGAGCGGCGACTGGAGATCATGCGCGACTCGTCGACCGGCGCCTACGGGACGGTCGTGATCGTTGCGTGGTTCCTGCTGATCGCCTCCGGTGGCGCCACCACGCACCCCGAGACGCTTCCGCTCACGCTGGCGATCGTGATGGCCGTGGCACGGGTCGGCGCGGTGGCCCACGCCGCGGCGCTGCCGTCGGCCCGACCCAGCGGCCTCGGTGCGGGGTTCACGCCGACGGGCCGCGCACTGCTGCTCACGATCGGCTCGTTCTGCCTCGTGCTCGTCGGGATCTACGGCCTCGCGTCGACCGACCTCACCGTCTTCTCTCACCCCGAACTCGGGGCGCTGATCGCCATCGGTGCGTTCGCGACGCTCTCGCGGGGGTTGGTCGACGGCCTGGCGGTCGCCCTGCTCGGCGGTCGCACCGGCGACACGATCGGCGCGGTGATCGCCCTCACCGAGGCCACCGCGTTCGCCGTCACCGCGCTCTTCGTCTGAGTCGCCCCGGGCGGCCCCGAACCGGGAGCGAATGCCACACATCCGCCTGCTGCCCCTCGTTGCCCACCCTTTGTAATGGGCGTTCATGACCGCGGGCAGGGCGGTGCTGTTTGCTCTGCCTCAGCCGGAGCTGACTTGGTTCCGGCAGCATCTTCCACCCGAGGTCCAGCATGTCCGCTCCGCACACCCAGTTCGAGGTCGTCCGCCCCGTCGATCCGCTCGAACGCCCGGTGCGCGGCCTGACCGACCTTGCGGCCTCGACCGACGCCTTCGACGGCGCGATCGCCCGGCTCGACGGCCCCGATCTGCGCGTCGTCTCCTCGCTCAACGGCCGCTTCTCGCGGCGCACGATCTCGGCGAACCACTGCCCGGCCATCGCCCGCGCGATCGCCGGCCACGACGTCGCGTGGCTCGAGCCGTCGGCACCGGAGGGCCTGTACCTCCCGCTCCACACGCAGGTGTTGTTCGTGCCCTTCCAGGGGGCCGATGGCGGGCGCTGCGCCGCCCTGCTGGCGTACCACGAGCGCGTCGCCTTCACCCCCGAGGAGTGGCGCAGCCTGCGTTCCTCCTTCGAGCTGCCGGGCACCACGCCGCCGCAGCCCTCCGGCGCGCTGCGCCTCGTCGCCTAGTCGCACCGACCGGCCCGGCCCCGCGCCGCGGCCGATGGTCGGGCTCGCGACCAACCGACTGCCCAACCGGCCGCCCGGCCCCTGGGGGCCAGGCGGCCAGCCGCGCGCGCTAGGCCGTGACCGGTCCGACGGCGACGGCTGCTTCGGGTGAGACGACGCGGAACGTGAACGTCTCCTCGAGGTAGAGCCGCACGTGGTCGGCGTCGGCCGACCAGTAGCCGACCGACAGGTCCTGGCCCGATTCGAAGACGAAGTCGCCGCCGCGCTGGCTCACGACGATCCCGCCGTCGATGCCGGGAGCCCAGACGATCGGACCACCGAGGATCTTGCGCAGTTCGCTGGCGACGGGGTAGCCGCCGTGCTCGCTGCCCTCGACCACGGCCGTATAGTCGTCGCGGCCGAGCGCGAGCGCGTACGGACCGGCCACGCCAATCCGCAACAGGGTCTCGACCGCGTTCGCGATGGCGGCGGGATACGCATCCAGCGTGGAGCCGGCCGGGATCGCCGGGTGCGGCGAGGCCTCGGTGATGCCGGTGATCCCGAGCGCCGCGGAACCGTGGAAGACCGTGCGGTTCTCGGCCTCGACCATCTGGAGTGCGGCCAGGGCGACGGGGTCGGTGTCGATCGCGATGTCGCCGCGGTCGGCGTTGAGCAGCTCCTGGCGGGAGAGCTCGAAGTCGGCACGGAGCTCGACGACCGGCAGCACGACGCGGCGTTTGGCGGTGATGCCAGCCAAGCCGTCATTCGCGATCGGTTCCGCGCGGCCGAGGTTCGTCGATGAGTACTCGAATCCGAACGGGCCCTCGAAGTCGACGATCCGCCGGGCACCCAAGCCAGCCGTGAGGCGGTCGATCGCCTCCTCGTCGATCAGCTTCCAGCCCTTGTCGGAGATGGGTGCATGGGAGCGCAGGAGATGACTCATCGATTCGTACCCTTCAGACTGCCGATGCCGAGTGATCCACCCGTGGGCGCGGGGGCGGGGCTGCCCGCCGAGCCTTCGTCACCCTCTTCGGCGGCGTGTTCGGCGGCCTCGCCGTGCTCGACGATGTCGCCCTCCTGGAACAGCACGCCCTTGGCGATGGCCCGCCACTGCGGCTTCCTCCGCAGGAGGAACTCGAGGTCCATCGAGAAGTGCTTGTACTCCTCACCGACGGCGTTGGCCATGACGGCGTAGGCCTCGGGATCCTTCTCGAGGGCCAGGCGTTGCTCGTACCAGCCGATCGCCTCGGCCTCCTCGGTGAGCGAGGCGCAGAGCCGCGCGAACGTGCGGGTCTCCGCGGGCAGCTCTTCCGGCGGTTCGTGGTACTGGTCGAAGCCCATGGGATCTCCCGGGTCGGGGCGGGCGGTGGTCCGCCGTTCCCGACCGATGCTAGGTCCTCAGACGCCGAGTTTGAAGATCTTGTCGTCGTCGTCGGCCGGGTCGCCGCGGCCGTCGGTGTTCGACGTCGAGAACCAGATCGTCCCGTCGGGCGCCGTCGCCACGGCGCGGATGCGGCCGTACTTCTCGGGGAAGAGGCTCTTCGGTTCGCCGGCCTTCGTCCCGTCGAGCGCGATCTGCCAGAGCGTGCGACCGGCGAGCGCGCTCACGTAGAGCTCGTCGCCCACGATCGCGGCGCCGCTGGGGGAGCTCGTCGCGGTCGGGCTCCACGTGGCGACGGGGCTCGTGTACTTGCCGCCCTGCGTGTCGCCGTCGCCCTCGACGTCGGGCCAGCCGTAGTTCTTGCCGGCCGCGATGAGGTTCACCTCGTCGACGTCGTTCTGGCCGAACTCGCTCGCCCACAGGCGGTCGTCGCCATCCCAGGCGAGGCCCTGCACGTTGCGATGCCCGAGCGACCACACGGGCGACCCGTCGATCGGATTGCCGGCGGGCACGCCGCCGTCGGGGTCGATCCGCAGGATCTTGCCGTTGCGGGAGGAGCGGTCCTGCGCGGAGCCGGACGCTCCGGCGTCGCCGACGCCCGCGTAGAGCTTTCCGTCGGGCCCGAACTCGAGGGCGCCGCCGTTGTGGAAGGTGTTCTTCGCCAGCCCCGTGAGGATCGGTTTCTGCGCCTTCGTGCGCGTGTCGATCGCGACGATGCGGTTGTCGGACTGCGACGTGAGGTACGCGAACACCGTCCGGTCCTGCTCGTAGTCGGGGGAGACGGCGATGCCGAGCAGGCCGCCTTCGCCCGCGGCCGAGACGCCCTTCACGTCGATGACGGTCGGCTTGGACCCGTCGGTCGGTAGCGACACGATCTGCCCACGGTCGCGCTCGGAGACGAGCGGCTCGCCGTCCGGGAGGAAGGCGATGTCCCACGGCACCTCGATCCCGGAGGCGACCGTCTTCACCTCGCCGCGTTTGAGCTGGTCGCTGGCCTCTGCCTTCGTCGGATCTTCACCCTCGGGGGTGCTGCCGCCGTCGCCGGCGTCCGCTCCGGAGGTGGAGGCGGGGCCGAGCGGATCGCGGGCCGCGTCGCGTTCGGACTGCTCCTCGCCGCAGGCGGCCAGCCCCAGCGTCAAGGCACCGAGGCCGGTGAGCAGCAGGGTGCGGGCACGCGTCATGGACCCATTCTGCTGCGCGCGCAGCGCGGTCGCGCCGGGAAGCCGGGGTCGGCCGCGCCGGGTTCCCCGATCGCGCGGCCAGACCGTCGATGCCGAGAACGCCCGTCGAGCAGCGACGCACCTGCGCCGGTGGGCCACTGGGCGTATGGTCGTCGTCATGCCCGAGACCGCCACCACCACCGCCGGCTCCGTTCCGCTCGCCCTCGTCACCGGGGCGTCGAGCGGCCTCGGTGAGGCCATCGCCCGTCGGCTCGCCGGCGACGGCTACCGCGTGATCCTCGTGGCGCGCCGCGCCGAGCGGCTCGAAGCCCTCGCGGCCCAGCTGCCGGGCGCACTCGTAGCCGCGGTCGACCTCACCGACGAGCAGGGTCCGGCCAAGCTCGCGGCGGCCGTCGATGCTGCGGGAGGCAAGCTCGAGGTGCTCGTCAACAATGCCGGCTTCGGTGGTCGCGGCGCCTTCGGCGAGATCGGCTACGAGGGCTACCGGCGCGTGATGGTGCTCAACTTCGATGCCCAGCTCCGCGTGACCGAGGCGTTGCTCCCCGCGATCCGCGCGGCCAAGGGGTCGATCCTGATCGTCTCGAGCGTGTCCGGCCGCATCGCGCGCCCCAACGCCGGCGCCTACTCGGCCTCGAAGTTCGCGCTCAACGGCTGGGCCGACGCGCTCCGCGCCGAGGAGGCCGCCCATGGCGTGCACGTCGGGCTGGTCCTGCCGGGCTTCATCGCGACCGAGGGCTTTCCCCAGCAGGAGCTGCTCGACAAGGCCGCGACCCGCCGCCTCGTCGGCAATCCCGAGCACGTCGCCGATGCCGTCGCGCTCCTCATCCGCAGCCGTCGGCCCGAACGCCACGCGCCGCCGCTCTGGCGCGTGCCGACGTTGCTCGTCGCCCTCGTGCCGCGGGTCGTCGCGAAGGTCGTCGCCAAGCCGGCGATGACGCCGACCGCCACCGACTGACCCGCGCGCGCTGCCGATACCGCCGGGCTCCGCCCGTCTGCGGAACTTCGTGAGCGTTCGCGTGCCAGCCGTTACGCTCGCGGCATGCACGTCGTTCGTCGCCGCCGCCATCTCCGCCCCGGCCGGATCGCCGCGCTCGCGCTCGCCGCGGCCTCGGTGACGACGGTCGCAGCCGCGCCCGCGCAGGCCGCCGCGAAGAAGCCGACGTCGACGGTCGCGACGTCCGGTGAGGTCACTGCCACGGTGAAGTTCACGCGGTCGACGAAGGCCTACAACAAGTATCGCGACCTGCGGCTCACCGTCGAGGGCCCGCAGGGGATCCTCTCGAAGGTGAAGCTGCCCAGGATCAAGGACTCGTTCTCGCGCCCGGCGATCACGCTCGCCGACGTGAACGGCGACGGCGTGGTGGATGCGATCGTCGACACCTTCAGTGGCGGCGCGCACTGCTGCTCGTCCTCCTCGGTGGCGCTGTCGGTCGCGACCGGCTGGACGAAGCCCATCACGCGGGCATGGGGCAACTACGGGTACCAGCTGAAGGAGCTCGGTGGCGCACCGGGCCTGGAGTTCTCGTCCTTCGACGACCGCTTCGCCTACGCGTTCTCCTCCTACGCGGCGAGCTTCCCGGCGATCCAGATCATGCGGATCGTCGACGGCGCGTTCGCCGACGCGACCCGCGCGTATCCGGACGCGATCCGCGCCGACCTCGCCGAGAAGCAGACGCTCTACTCCGGCATCGTCGGGGACGCAGGCGAGGAGGACTACTCGAACGACGTCGGGCAGT
>JAURVW010001106.1 GCA_030655275.1 Solirubrobacteraceae bacterium | reverse complement strand
CGCCTTGACCTCGTTCTTGCGGGCGGCGAGGCGGCGCGCCACGACGGCGCCGTTCTCGATCGTGCCCGAGACGGCGTCGCGCTCGTCGGAGAGGACGGCGAGGGTCTGGTCGGACGAGGAGACGAGGCCCTTGAGCATCTCGGTGTCGTCGTCGAGCTGCTTCAGGATGCGGTTGGCATACGTGAGGCCCTCGTTGCCCTTGCGCAGCGCGGTGGCGATCTCATCGCCACGTCCGGCGACGCCGACACCCAGCTCGCGGATGATGATGCCGAAGCGATCGCGCACCGAAGCGGTGTTCACGTTGAGCAGTTCGTCGGAGTCGACCGGGACGACCGTCTGCGTCTCGGGCAGCAGGTACTCGCCCTTGAACGGACCGTTCGCGATCGCGGCGAGCTTCGGCGGAGCCGTTGCGCCGCTCGGGCGCGGCTCGGTGAGCATGCACTCGAGGTAGCGCTCGCCGATTAGGGCCTGCGGGCGGATCGTGCAGGTGGCGTCCTGACGGAGATCCGGGAAGCCGGCGTCGGTGATGGTGAAGGTGACGGCCGCGCGGTTGTCGTCGGTGAGCGTGACGCCGTCGACGGCGCCCACGGTAACGCCCGCGATACGAACGTCGAGCCCCTTTTGGACGAACGAGGCGCTCGAGAAGATCGCGCGGACGGTGTAGGCGTTGCCGTTGCTGTCGCCACCGCAGCCGGCGGCGAAGATCGTCGTCGCGCACAGGGCAGCGACACCGGCAAGGCGGCGAGCGGTACGGGCGGAGGTGTCGATCGGTCGGATCACGGGCCGGGCGGGACGTCGGAGGCGGTGCAGGAGACCTTGCCGCCATCGGTGAATGGGGCCGAGCCATCGCTCGTGGCCTGGGCAGCGGAGCCCGGGCAGCGGTTCTTCACGGTCGTGAAGCCCTGGAGACGGTTGTTGAAGTCCGAACGCGGGATGAGGTCCTGGTTCGGCGCCGTGCCGTTGAGGGAGAAGAGGTTGAAGACCGGTGACAGTCGGGCGTAGTGACCCGCGGCGTCGTAGTTGGCCGAGATGAGCCCGAGGCCCTCGATGGCCGCGACGATGTCCGGCGTGTAGGCGCGAGCTTCGCCGAGGAGCGGCGTTGCGGCAGCCAGGCCACCCGGGACGCTCTTGGCAGCACCCTCGGCGGCCTTGCCGACGGCCGGTGCGGAGTCGAGCAGGTCGGCGATGTCGTTGTTCTTGCCGGACTTGTTGAGCGAGCGCGCAAGCGCGGAGATCGTGGACTCGCCGCTGTCGAGCGTGTCGGAGAGCTTCGTGAGCGTGGCCGGAAGGCCGGCCTTGTTCTTGTCGAGCTCGACGATGAGGCGCTGGACCTGGTCGAGCGTCTCGGGAAGATCGGTGAGGACCTGCGTGGCCTGGTCGGCGACGTCGGGGGCGCCCGCGAGCGTCTCGGCGATCTCCGTGCCGTTGCCAGCGGCGGCCTGCGAGGCCTGCGCGGCGGCGACGGAGAGGTGCGAGATCGACTCGGTGCGGTCCTTCAGGGCGGAGTTGATGGCGGCGGCGTTCACGATGATGTCGCGGAGCGAGTTCTCGTCCGGGTTGAGGCCCTTCACGAAGAGCTTGCCCTCCTCGAGGGTGCCCGGCGCGTTCGTGAGCACCTTCTGGAGGGCTTCCGAGTTGCCCTTGACGGCGTCGGCGTTGCCCTTGACGAACTTCTGCAGGCCCTCGCGGGTCTTCTCGTCGAAGGCGTTGACGAGTTCGTCCTGGCCGGTGATGCCGCGCGTGGAGTCTTCGCCGAGAACGGTGCCGTCCGGGATGGCCGGGGCGTTGTTGGCGCCGAGGCTCAGGGCGATGTACTTGTTGGCGACGCCACCGAGCGACGTCGCGCGGATCTGCGCGAGCGTGCCCTTGCGGAGCGGGCCGAGCTCGGTGAGCTCGATGTCGACTCGAGCCTTAAGGTCCTTGGTGATGTCGATGTCCTTGATGGTGCCCACCGTCAGGCCGTTGACCTTGAGGAGGTTGCCGGGGATCAGACCACCGGCGTCGTCGAACACGAGCGAGTAGCGATCAGCGTCGCCGCCGCGCAGGCTGACGAACGCCAGCGCGCAGACGCCGAGGAAGATCGCCGCGATCGCGGCGATGCGGGACGGGGTCATCGGAGCGACCCTCGCTCTGTAAGCCGGCTTCGCAAGCTGGCTACTCCATCCCCAGGGGGCCGTCGGCCTTGCCTGAGAGGAACTGACGCACGAACGGGTTCGGCGAGTTGAACAGGTCTTGGGCGGGGCCCGACTCCACGATGCGACCCTTCCAGAGCACGGCGATGTGCTCCGCAACGGCCTTGGCGCTCGCGATGTCGTGGGTGATGACGATGTAGGTGCCGCCGTTCTCGGCATGGACCTCCTCGATCAGCTCGCACAGCAGGGCGGTGCGGACGGGATCGAGACCCGAGTCGGGCTCGTCGAAGAGGACGATGTCGGGATCGAGCACGAGGGCGCGGGCCAGGCCGGCGCGCTTCCTCATGCCGCCCGAGAGCTCGTTCGGGTACTTGTCGCGAGCAGGGATCAGGCCGACCTCGTTGAGGCGACGGTCGACGATGTCCTTGATCTCGCTCTCACCCTTGTCGGTGTGCTGACGGAGCGGGAAGGCGACGTTGTCGTAGAGGTTCATCGAGCCGAAGAGCGCGCCGTCCTGGAACAGGACGCCGAAGCGCTTGCGGAGCTCGAAGAGATCGTCGTCGGGCAGGTTCGGGACGGACTGGCCCTTGACGAGGACGTCGCCCTGATCCGGGAACAGGAGCCCGACCATGTGCTTGATGCAGACCGACTTGCCCGTACCGGACGGGCCGAGGATCATCGAGACCTTGCCTTCCGGGATGGCGAGGTCGAGGCCGCGGAGGATCTTGTTGGAGCCGAACGCCTTGTGGACGCCCTTGAACTCGATCGCGAACGGTCCGTCGAGATCGTGCGTCTCACCGTTGTGGTACGCGTACTCGTCGGCCGCGAGGCGGGCGTCGGGTTCGCGAACGACGGCGGACTTGCTGCGCTGGATGTCGCCGGCAGGTGCGCCGGCCGCAACCGGCACGGGCTCGGTCGCAGGCTCGTCGACGAACAGGTCGTCGGCTTCGTCGATCACGCCGTCGTTGACCGGGCGCGGCGGAATCGCATCCAGGTCCTCGGGACGGATCGGGTCGAAGGCGTCGTCGCCCTGGTCTGCGGGATGGCGTGGAGTCTTGTCGTCCATGGTCAGCCTCCGATCGGAGCGCGCGGATTGGATCCCCAGAACACCTGGGTCATGATCATGCCGATCAGGTGCACGAGCACGAGGTTGACGGCCATCGACTTGGCGGTCGCCGTTCCCACGCCGACCGGCCCACCGCTGGTGTTGTAGCCGTAGTAGCAACCCACGAGCACGATGACGGTGGCCATCGTCATGCCCTTGATGAGGGAGAAGAGGAGATCTGGCGGGTTCTGGAACTGCCAGAAGAGCTGGAGGTAGCCGCCGGAGGAGACCTGACCGAGCTGCTCGACGACCGCGAGGTACGAGCCGAGGAAGCCGGCGGCC
>JAURVW010001105.1 GCA_030655275.1 Solirubrobacteraceae bacterium | reverse complement strand
GCAGCGACCCGATCGTCGCCCCGAACTGCTCGCGCTCGCCGACGTAGGCGGTCGCCTTCTCGAGCGCCGCCTGCGCCCCGCCGAGCGAGCAGGCGCCGATGTTGAGCCGGCCGCCGTCGAGCCCGCTCATCGCGATCCGAAAGCCCTGGCCCTCGTCGCCGAGGCGGTTCTCGGCGGGGATCCGGCAGTCGTCGAGGATCACCTGGGCGGTCGGCTGCGCCTTCCACCCCATCTTGATCTCCTGCTTGCCGAAGCTCAGGCCGGGGGTGCCGTCCTCGACGATGAAGGCGGTCACGCCCTTGGGCCCGGGCCCGCCGGTGCGCGCCATCACCACGTACACGCCCGCGGTGCCGGCGCCGGAGATGAACTGCTTCACGCCGCTCAGCACGTAGTCGTCACCGTCGCGGACGGCCTTCGTGGCGAGCGAGCCGGCGTCGGAGCCCGCGCCGGCCTCGGTGAGGCAGTACGCGCCGATCGTGCTGAACGTCGCCATCGAGGGGATGAACCGCTCCCGCTGGGCGTCCGAGCCATACGTGTCGATCATCCACGTCGCCATGTTGTGGATCGAGAGGAACGCCGAGACCGCCGGGCAGCCCGTCGCGAGGGCCTCGAAGATCAGGGCGGCATCGAGCCGCGACATGCCCGAACCACCGAACGCCTCGCGGGCGTAGATCGCGCCGAGGCCGAGGCCGGCCGCGTCGCGCAGCACGTCGACCGGGAGATGGTGGGTCTGGTCCCACTCGATCGCGTGTGGGGCGATGCGCTCGTCGGAGAAGGCGCGCACCATCGCCTGGATGTCGCGTTGGTCGTCGCTGAGGTGGAACGGCGCTGTGGCGCCCGTGACTGCCGTCATTGGTTCGCTTCGGCTCGGTCGGGGAGGGTCGGTTCGGGGCGGCTTCGGTGGCGAAGGCCCGGGTCGGTGCTGCTGGTCCTAGCCCATCTGCGGCATCACGAACGAGGCGCCGCCGCCGTCGCCCTCGGCCTTGGGCCAGCGCTGGGTGACGGTCTTCGTCTTCGTGTAGAAGC
>JAURVW010001370.1 GCA_030655275.1 Solirubrobacteraceae bacterium | reverse complement strand
CGGTGGTTCGCGCCGCCACCCCGCCACCGCCCGCGAACGACGACGCACCCGCGCCGCTCCCTCCCGAGGCCGACGAGCGACGTCTCCACCCGGCCGCGACCGTGATCGAGGCGATCCGGCACGTGCGTTCCGCGGTCGCGGGCATGATCGTGCTGATCGTGAGCGTCGGCTTCGTCTACGGCGCGTTGATCGTCGTCGGGCTCTTGGTCGTGATGGCCGTGTTCGCTTTCCTGGAGTGGCGCACCACCACGTACGCCGTCGTCGACGGCACGCTCCGCCATCGCAGCGGCGTGTTCTCGCGCCGCGAACAGAACATTCCCGGCTCCCGGATCTCCGCGCTCGACACGTCTCGGGGCCTGCTGCAGCGCCTCTTCGGCGTCGTCGCGGTGAACGTGCAGACGGCGGGCGGCGGCAAGGCGGCCGAGATCAGCTTGCGCGCGGTCACGTTTCAGGAGGCCGAGCGGCTGCGTCACGCGCTCGGCCACCGCGCCTCCGCAGCCGCGGAGGCCGCCGCACCTCGAGCGACCGACGATGCCGCCCCGACCGACGGCAGCGCCGCGGCGACGACCTCGCCCACCTTCACGAAATCGGGGACGGCCCTCCCCACCTCGACCGGCTTCGCGACGATCGACGACCCCGCGCCGGTCGTGTACTCGATGACGCCACGCGAGCTCGTGATCGCCGCACTCACGTCGCCGTCGACCGCCTTCGTGGGCGCCGCGGCCGCCGCAGCCATCTCCCTCGGGAACGATGCCCTGCCCGACCGCGTCCAGAACCAGCTCGCCGACCGCGTCGACGAACTCACCGTCACCGCCGCGATCATCGTCGTGGTGCTCGGACTCCTCGTCGCCGCGCTCGTGTCGGTCGGCGGCACCATCGTTATGTACGGCGGCTTTCGCGTGACCCGCGACGAGCGACGGCTGCGCGTGCGGCGCGGCATCTTCACCGAGCGGACGGGCACGATTCCTCGCGACCGGATCCACGGCGTGCGGATCATCGAGTCGCCGCTGCGGCAGTGGCTCGGCTACGCGGCGATCGAGGTCGAGGTCGCGGGCTATGCGGGCCAGGACGAGGTCATGCGCACGTTGATCCCGCTGATCAGGCGCGAAGAGATCCCGGCTCTGCTGCGAGACGTGGTGCCGGGCATCGTCTGGCCCGAGGCCCCGCTGCGGCGTGTGCCGACTAGAGCTCGCCGGCGGTACCTCACCGTCCCACTCCTCACCGCCGCCGTGCCCGCGGTCGCCCTGGCCGTCGCGCCGCTCGGGGCGTTTCGTTTGCTGGCGGTGATCCCGCGCCTGCTGGCCCTGCTGGCCGGACTGCTCGAGGCGCGCGCTGCGGGCTGGGCGCTCGCCGACGACACCCTCACCCTGCGTTGGCGGAGTTTTGCCCGGACGACGCTGCTGGCGAACGCGAAGAGGCTCCAGCGGACGGAAATGACCGCTTCGCCGTTCCAGCGGCGAGCAAACCTCGGGACCTTCCAAGTTCGGCTCTCCAGTGGGCGCGGTGGACGCATCCGCCACCTCGAGGAGACCGAGGTCTCAGGACTCCTGCGGACTGCGGGTCGCTGACCCCACCGCACGCGCCGGGTGCCAGATCCGGGCGCCACGCGACAGGCGCACTCCGGCGGGGGATCCGGAGCGCGCGGGTGTCGCGGCTGGCGCTGCACCCGCGGAACTGGGGGTTGTTCGCGGGGCGCTGCTGCCTGCCCGCGACACGCTCGCGCCCCTCAGGCGGACCTGGGTGGCGCGAGCGATCACGGGTGGACGAGTCGGGGGATACTCGCCACCACGGATCGTAGTTGCCGAACAGACGCTACGTAACCACTCGAATCACACAACTCCGGACGCGCCAGTACCTCGAACAAACCGATCCGCCCTCATTTGGCCGGTTTCCGGCTTATCCGAACAAACCACACCTGGCGCGTCCGCGGTTTGTTCAGGACTAGCCGATACACCTGTTGACGGCATGTCGGCGTCGGTACTGCGATACGGGAAGTCCCACATTGGACCCCCGCATCTATACGCCAACGACGGTTGGCGAAATGACACGGTTATAGAGGAGTGCACCGGTGCAGCCGGTGCGAACTCCGGCAACGTCCTCCCTGGACCCGTAGGGCACCCTAACCCGAGCCGCGGCCGACCGGGTCGGTTGCCTAGGGTGTGCACGTGGCCAAGCCTGCTCCCCCGACCACCGAGATCCACCCGCTCACCCGTCTCTGGCGGCGCGTCCCGAAGTACCGCGGCAAGATCATCCGCGCCACGAGCCTCACCGTCGCCAACCAGTTGGCCGACGTGCTCCCCGAGCTCCTGATCGGCGTCGCGATCGACATCGTCGTCCGCGAGGACCAGAGCTTCATCGGGACGATCTTCGACGTTCCCGACCGCGAGGAGCAGCTCCTGATCCTCGCCGGGATCACGGCCGTCGTCTGGATGATCGAATCGCTCACGCAGTTCCTGAGCGACCGCATCTGGAAGAACCTCTCGCAGTCCATCCAACACGACCTGCGGATGGACTCCTACCGCCACGTGCAGGAGCTCGAACTCGCGTGGTTCGAGGACCGCGCCTCGGGACGCCTGATGACCGTCCTGGGCGACGACGTGAACCAGCTCGAGCGCTTTCTCGACATCGGCGCCTCGAAGATCATCACGACGATCGTGAGCACCATCGCCGTGGGCATCGTGTTCCTCACGATCTCACCGCTCCTCACGCTGCTGGCATTCCTCCCGATCCCCGTGATCGTGACCGGGTCGCTCGTGTTCCAGCGCAGGCTCGAGCCGCGCTACGCCGCCGTCCGCGACGAGGCGGGCGCCCTCAACGGGCTCATCGGCGGCAACCTCGGCGGCATCGCGACGATCAAGGCGTTCGCGGCCGAGGCGAGCGAAGCGCACCGGGTCGAGCGTGCGTCGGACGCCTATGCCGACGCGAACCGCAAGGCGATCACGCTGAGCGTCGCGTTCGTGCCACTCATCCGCATGGCGATCCTGGTCGGATTCATCGTCACGCTCGTCGTCGGCGGCCACGAGACGCTCAACGGCAACCTCGAGGTCGGTCTCTACTCCGTGCTCGTCTTCATGACGCAGCGCCTGCTGTGGCCGCTCACGGCCCTGGGCGAGACGCTCGATCTCTATCAGCGCGGGATGGCCTCCACCCGCAACATCCTGAACCTCCTCGACGCGCCGATCGGCGTGCAGAGCGGCACGGTCGAGCTGCCCGAACCCAAGGACGGCCAGCGCCCCGGCGCCGTGCGGTTCGACGGCGTCACGTTCTCCTACGACGACGGCGCCTCCGTCGCCGGAGATGCCGAGGTCGATGACGAAGCCGACGACGCGACGGCCGTCGAATCCAAGCCCGTCGCCCCCGTGCTCCGCGGCCTCGACCTCGACGTGCCCGCGGGCGAGACCCACGCCATCGTCGGAGCCACCGGGGCCGGCAAGTCGACCGTCGTGAAGCTGTTGCTGCGTCTCTACGACGCCGGCGGCGGCTCGCTCACCCTCGACGGCGTGCCGGTGCGCGACCTCACGTTCGCGAGCCTGCGCGGCGCGATCGGCTACGTCGGGCAGGACACGTTCCTGTTCGACGGCACCGTCGCCGAGAACCTGCGCTACGGCGCACCCGACGCACCCCTCGAGGTACTCAAGCGCGCGGCCGAGCTCGCCGAGGCCCACGACTTCGTCGAGGCCCTACCGCAGGGGTACGACACCCGCGTCGGCGAGCGGGGCGTCCGCCTCTCCGGCGGCCAGCGGCAGCGACTCACCATCGCGCGCGCCATCGCCCGCGACCCGGCGATCCTCGTGCTCGACGAGGCCACGAGCGCGGTCGACAACGAGACGGAGGCCGCGATCCAGCGCAGCCTCGCCCGCGTGAGCCGCGAGCGCACGACGATCGTGATCGCGCATCGCCTCTCCACGATCCGCCACGCCGACCGCATCCACGTGATGGCCGACGGCGTGGTCGCCGAGGCCGGGACGCACGACGAGCTCCTCGGCCTGGGTGGCCGCTACGCCGCCCTCTGGTCGGTGCAGACGGGCGAGCTGCCGAGCGACCGGCCAGGCAACGCCTGAGCGCACCCTTCAGCGACCGACCGGGGCGCCGCCTGAGCGCACCCCGGGCGACCGGCCGGGCGCCGTCCGACGCACGCCTGAGCGGTTGGAAGGGGCGCGGTCGCCCTTCGACCGCGCGCTTCGTTCGACCAGGGCCGACGCGCCAACACGGTCCATGGTGTCCACCCGTGAGGCGACGGATCCGGGCAAAGCTGCCCGGAACCTGATCGCTACCTGAACGGTTGTCAAGAGAATGGGTCTGGGGCCCTGTCTTCCGATTATGCTGGCGCAGCCCCATGCCCGAACTCCAGGCCGCACCACCCCTTCGCGCCGACGCGCGCCGCAACCGTGATGCGCTGCTTCGTGCCGCCCGTCTCGTGTTCGCCGAACAGGGCCTCGACGCGCCGCTCGACGCGATCGCCCGCGAGGCCGGTGTGGGTCGCGCGACGCTCTACCGTCGCTTCCCCACGCGCGACGCACTGATCTCGGCGATCTCCGAGGACGACTTCGAGGTGCTCGTGCAGGTCGTGCGCGACGCCGAAGATCCCGACCGCGCGTACTTCGACTTCATCGACTGCGCTCTGAAGATGCAGGTCGACAACCTCGGCTTCATCGAACTCTTCACGCGCAAGCTCGCCGACCCCGAGGTGCTCCAGTCGATCATCGGGCGGTTCCACACGATCGTCGCCCCGACGCTCGAGCGGGCCCAGCAGGCCGGCCTGGTTCGCGAGGACCTGCGCCCCGAGGACACCGCGAGCCTCGTGCTCATGCTCGGAGCAGCCACCGCCGCGATGCGCGACAGCCACAGCGGCGAGATCCGCCGCAAGCGCGCCATCGCGCTCGTGTTCGACGGGCTCGACCCCGCGAACGCGCCGCGCACCCTCCCCGCGCTGGACTAGCTGCCGACGCCGGCGGGCGCCGGCGGCACCACCACGAGGGCGTCGCCGGGCTGCGGCGTCGTGAACGGCGCGTCCTCGGTCGCGGCGATCGCGAGCGCGTTGCGCACGTTGCGCTGGATGAGGCGATCCATCACGGGCTGGACGACCATGCGGATCGGCAGGATCGCCGCAACCCAACCCGGAGCGACGATCCGTCGCGAACGACGGGCGATGCCGCGCTCGAGCGCGTCGATCGCCACCTTCAGCGGCGTGACGCCCGTGACGGATCCGGACTGCCCGAGCGCCGCCGCCGCCTCCGTGCTGAAGCCCCGGCTCGTCATCTCCGTGTCGAGCTCCGCGAAGTAGGCCACGCCGACCCGCGCCCCCGACTGGCGGATCTCGGACCGCAGCGTGTTACCGATCGCCTCCGTCGCCGCCTTCGAGGCGCTGTAGGCCCCGAGGAGCGGGAGCTGGACCGCGGCGGCGAGCGAGGCGACCACGAGCGCGTACCCACCGGACTCTCGGATGTGCGGACCCGCCGCGCGAAGGGTGAGGTAGGAGCCCATCACATTGACGCGCAGCATCTGCTCGAGGATTGCGGGGTCGCCTTCGAGGAGTGGGAACTGCGTGGCGATGCCCGCATTGGCGACGACGACGTCGAGGCCACCCAGCTCGGCGACGACCTCTGCGACGGCGACGTCGAGCTGGGACTGGTTGGCGACATCGGCCTCACGCCACGGAGCATTGCCGCACGATTTCGCGACCTGCTCCAGCAGCTCGGGCTCGAGGCCGACGAGCGCGACGCGCGCGCCGCGCTCATGCAGGCGCTGGGCGAGCGCGGCGCCGATCCCGCGGGCCGCGCCCGTGATCAGGACTCGGCGTCCGGCGAGCGACGGATTGGCGCGCAACATGGCTCGAACGTACCACCCTGCAACGGTGCGATTCAGAACGAGTTTCAGAATCACGTTCCGATCTATAGCGCTGTCATGCCCCGCCGGACGGCCAGCCGGCGACGATCAGTCGGCCGCACCGGGCTCATCGCCCGCGGCTGCCTGGTCGGTCGAGGCTGGCCCGGGCTCGTCGCCCTCCTCGATCATCACCACGACGTCGGTGCGTTCGCTGCGGCCGCGCAGGACGAGGGAGTGGTCGATCCGCCAGTGCACCTGCTCCTCGGCGTCGGCGAGCTCGTAGAGCCGCCCGGAGACGGCCACGCGGTGCGGCAGCGCACCGGCCTGGGCACCGAGGCGGGCGGCCTCGTTGACCGGGTCGCCCATCACCGTGTATTCGAAGCGCTTGCTGGAGCCCATGTTGCCGGCGATCACGTCGCCGCCGGAGACGCCCATCGTGGCGGGGGTGTCCGGCGCGAGTCGTTCGAGCTCGATCGCCAGCTCACGGGCCGCGCGCAGGGCGCGGGTCGCGTAGTCGGACTGGGGCACCGGCGCGCCGAACACGATCAGGGCGCCGTCGCCGGCAAACTTGTTCACGAGGCCGCCGTGGCGCTGTGTCACGTCGATCACGACGTCGAAGAATCGGTTGATGAGCTCGACGACCTCCGTCGCGGGCCGCGCCATCGCGAGGGCGGTCGAGCCGACGACATCGACGAACATCGCCCCCACCTGAAGTGTCTCGCCGCCGAGCTCGATGCCGCGCTTGAGGGCGGTCTCGGCCACCTCGCCGCCGACGTGTCGGCCGAAGAGGTCGCGCAGCTCCTCGCGCTCCTGGATTCCGGTCGCCATGCGGTTGAAGCCGGCCTGCAGCAGGCCGATCTCGGTGGCGTCGTCGATCGGCACGCGTGCGGTGAGGTCGCCGTCGGCCACCCGTTGCACGGCGCGGCGCATGCGCGTGACCGGGTCGGCGACGGCCCTCGCGGTGATGAACTCGGCGAGCAGTCCGGCGGTGAGCGTGATCGAGGAGAGCACGACCATCACGATCGCGAGCTTGTCGGCCGAGGTGCCGGGGATCGCGCCTGCCAGGAGCAGGACGCCGAGGATCCACAGGCCGAAGACGGGGCTGCCGGTGCCGACGGCCCAGGTGAGCAGCTGGCGGGTCGAGGCGCCCGGCAGCGTCGGCGAGGCGGCCGTGCGGTACGTGAGCACGACTTGGGAGGCGGGGCGCATCGCGCGTTCGGTGAGCACGTAGCCGAACGCGCTGGTGGTGATGCCGCCCAGCAGCGTGGTGATGAAGACGCGCAGGCCGAGGAGCCCACTGTCGACGATCGTCACAGCGGTGGAGACGAAGGTCGCGAGCACCCAGAGCACGACGAGCACCCCGAGGGCGTAGAGCGGTGAGCGCAGCACCTGCGTCTCCTCGTCGGCGGTCGGTGGGCGTCCTTCGCGCAGCCAGATCCAGATGCGGTCGGAGTGGCGGAAGATCACGATCGTGCCGGTCGCGAAGGCGAACACCACGTACACCCCGATGATCAGCATCGACCGCAGCGCGACCTCGTCGGAGGAGAAGCCATTGCCGGGGATCACCAGCAGATTGAGCGCGAGCACGATCGCC
>JAURVW010001369.1 GCA_030655275.1 Solirubrobacteraceae bacterium | reverse complement strand
GAGGCCGGCGGCCTCGAGGGCGGGCCGTAACGCGTCGGAGAAGGCCTCGACCGCAGTGGCCTCCGCCGTGGAGAGGTCGCGCACGATCTGCAGGCACTGGCGGGCGACGCTCTCCGCGCCGGTGTTCTGGAAGGAGCCGATGCAGCCGGTGAGCCGGTTGGCGGTCGCCGCACCGGCGGTGTAGGCGGCGACGAGCTTCGTGGTCACCGCCGCCTGGTTCTCGTTCCGGGTCGACACGGCGCGGGCCCGCTCGGCGGCGGCGGCGCGGCTGGTGGCGATCGCCTCGAACTCGTCGTTCGCGGCGGACACCGCGGCCTCCGCCGTCGCCGGCTTCGCGCCGGTGCCGTCCCAGGAGTCGACCCCGTCGCGGGCCGCCCGGAGGAGCGCGAAGCCGCGGCTCAGGCGGGGGCGGATCGCGGCGCCGCGGGTGATGGCCCGATCGACGGCGTTGACGAACGGTGACGTCGTGGTGCTGGAGGCGCCGGAGGCCGTGGTCGCCGTCTTCGGCGCGGTGCCGCCGTTGGCCAGGCGGGCGCGCACGGACTGCCCGAGGATCTGCGTGCCGCGGATGGCGTCCTTGCTGCTGACGATGTCGTCCACGGAGCGCAGCGCGGCGACGGCCCGGGCGGAGCGGGCGCCGAGCTGGCTCAGCACCTTCGAGCGCGGGTTCTGCAGGACGCTGACCACGGCGGCCAGGTACGCGCGGTCGGTGGCCATCGCGCGGCGGACGCGGGTGGTCCGGCCGGTCGTCCCGGAGTCGACGCCCTCGGTGTCGTCCTGCACGTCCTGCACCGTCTCCAGCGCCGAGCGCGCGGCGCCCAGCGCGTCGGCGGGGTCGGTCTGGCGCTCGAGCTCCTCGAGGCGGTCCGAGAGCGTCCGGTGGTCGTCGACCACGCGGGTGAGCTGCGAGGTCAGGGAGTCCCGCTCGTCCTCGATCGGGTCGAGGTTGGCGACGTACCAGATGGTGCCGATCACGCCGAGGAGCAGCAGGGGGACCAGCAGGCGCACCAGGATCGGGGCGCGGCGGCGGGTCCGCGACAGCGCGGTGGCGGCCTGCTCCCCGGAGCGCACGAGGGGGACGCCGCAGCTCGGGCAGTACCGCGAGCCCATGACGACGCGGGCGTCGCAGCGGGTGCAGCCGAT
>JAURVW010001104.1 GCA_030655275.1 Solirubrobacteraceae bacterium | reverse complement strand
ACTTCTACCCCTCGGCCCTCGAGCCGGAGGACTTCGACGGCAGCCCGGGCCGCGACGAGCTCACCGATCGCTTCAACGAAGACATGCTCGAGATGTACGACGAGCGCGAAGAGGAGCTCGGCGACGAGCTCATGCGCGAGTTCGAGCGGTTCCTGCTGCTGCAGATCATCGACGACGCCTGGCGCGAGCACCTGCACGACATGGACTACCTGCGTGAGGGCATCCACCTGCGCGGCTTCGCCCAGATCGAGCCGATCATCGCGTACAAGAACGAGGCGTTCACGCTGTTCCAGGAGCTCGTCAGCTCGATCTGGACCCAGTTCGCCCAGCTCGTCTTCAACGTGCAGATCGAGGTGGAGCAGGAACTCCCCGAGCCGCAGCGCGTCAGCCCGCCCTCGCGGCCGACCGCGGTCACGTACGAGTCCGGTGGCAACGCCGGCCTCAGCGCCCTCGCGGCCGCTGCAGCCGGCATCGATCCGGTCGCCGCGGCGGCCGCCGCCACGACCCCGCCCCAGGACGACGAGCCCGCGATGAACCGCGAGCAGCGTCGCCAGCTCGCCAAGGAGCAGAAGAAGCAGGCGAAGAAGCCCCTCTAGTGTCACCCGTTCCGTTCGACACGGACCAGCGCATCAGCGCCGTCCGCAAGCAGTTCGACGCCCTCGGCGCCTACCTCGATCCCGAGGCCCTCGCGGCCGAGGTCGCGGACCTCGAGGGCAAGATGGGGGCCGCAGGCTTCTGGAACGACCAGGAGGAGGCCACGAAGGTCTCCTCCCGTCATTCCGCGGTCAACAAGCGCCTGGAGACCTACCGTTCGGTCTCGGGCGACATCGGCGATCTCGACAGCCTCGTCGAGCTCGTCGAGGAGGACGACGACCTCGCCGACGAGCTCACCGAGCAGCTCAGCAGCCTGGAGGCGCGCCTCGGCGACCTCGAGGAGGAACGGCTCTTCTCCGGCCAGTACGACGCCGGCGATGCCCTCATCACGGTCAACGCCGGGACCGGCGGCACCGATGCCCAGGACTGGGCGGAGATGGTCCTGCGCATGATGATGCGCTGGGGCGAGAGCCGAAAGTTCAAGACCGAGCTGCTCGAGGTGAGCGAAGGGGAGGAGGCCGGCATCCGTTCGGCGACCTTCCGCGCCGAGGGCGAGAACGCCTACGGCCTCTACTCCGCCGAGAAGGGCGTGCACCGCCTCGTCCGCATCTCCAAGTTCGACTCGCAGGGTCGCCGCCAGACCGCCTTCGCCGGCGTCGAGGTCGCACCGATCCTCGAGGACGTCGGCGACGTCGAGATCGACTCCGACGACCTGCAGGTCGACACCTACCGCGCCTCCGGCGCCGGCGGCCAGCACGTCAACAAGACCGACTCCGCCGTCCGCATCACGCACCGACCCTCCGGGATCGTCGTGCAGTGCCAGAACGAGCGCTCCCAGACGCAGAACCGTCTCACCGCGATGGGCATGCTGCGCGCAAAGCTCATCGAGAAGGAGGAGCGGGAGCGCAAGGCCGAGCTCGACAAGGAGAAGGGCGGCGTCCAGGACGTCAACTTCGGCTCCCAGATCCGCTCCTACGTGCTGCATCCGTACACGATGGTCAAGGACCACCGCACCGGCGTCGAAGCCGGCGATGCGCAGCGGATCCTCGACGGCGACCTCGACGCGTTCGTGCGTGCCGAGCTCGAGCGTCAGGTCACCGGAGCGGCCCCGCTCCGCGACGAGTCCTAGGGCCGGCCGGCCGGCGTCGCCCGCCCGTTGCGGCGGCGGGCCCAAGGCGTCGGCCCTGGACTAGCGCGAGGTCCGCAGCTTCAGTGCGACGGTGAGCGCGGCGCGGTTGCCGGCCGCATCGGCTCCGGTGAACTTCAGCGAGTGCTTGTCGGCCTTGCGCAGGCCCGTGAGCTTCGCGATCCACTGGTCGTTGCTGCGCGTGAGGCGGATGGTCTTCGTGATCGTCTTGGTGCAGGACCGCAGCTTGCCCTTGTTCTTCCCGGACTTCACGCGGCAGGTGGCCTTGCGCTTGATCGTGAGCTTCGCGGACATCTTCTTGACGCCCTGGGCGCCCGTGCCGGGGTCCAGGGCGATGATCGAGACGCGGCAGGAGGTCTTCGAGCAGACGGCGGCCTGCTTCGTGAGCTGGGGCGCCTTCGTGTCGGCCGTCGGTGGGGTGGGGCCGGGTGCGGGAGTCGGTGCGGGTGGCACGGGGGTCGGCCCGACGGGGCCACCGGGCGTCGTCGCGCGCGGGGCGACGATCGCGGACGGAGGCCCGGTCACCAGGGCGTAGCCGCCATCACCGCGGGCCTTGACGGTGCAGCCGATCGACACGCCCTTGGCGAGGTCGGCCTCCTTGAGCGCGGTCACGTCGGCGGTGGTGACCTTGTACTCGGGGCGGGCGGAGTTGTTGGTCAGGAGTCGGTCGGTCGCGCCGCGGCTGCCATCGCCGTTGGTGTCGCGCCACATCGTGTACGCGTAGCTCGAGGCACCGGTCCAGCCGCCGGGCTGGCAGACGACTGACTCACCGAGGGCAAAGGTGCCGGTGGCCACCGGAGCGCTCTGGCCGACGGGGATCTGGGGCATCAGGGCTGGGCTCTCGGACGTGACGTACTCCCGAAGCAGCGGCGCGCCGACGCGCGCGTAGACGCCGGGCTTGTCCTTGCGACCACAGCCTTCGCCCCACGAGACGACGCCGACGAGGCGCCAGTGGCGGCCCTCGCGGATCCACGAGTTGGCCTGGGCGTTGCGCTCGTCGGCCTGGCGCTGGCGGTAGAGGTTGCCGAAGATCGCGAGCGTGCCGATCACGGCCGTCCCGGGCATCCCCGAGTTGCCCTCGACGGTCAGGTCGACCGACGCCTCGACGCGATCGGAGAGGCGAGTCGCGACCAGGGCATCCTGGTCCCCCTCGCTCAGGGCGCGCTCGTCGTCGGTGAACGCCGCCCGGATCTCGGCCCGCCAGTCGGTGAGCTGCTGCTGCGTGATCGCGGCCAGCGCGGCCGAGCGCAGGCGGGAGAGGTCGCCCGTGGCCTGCAGGTCGGTGAGGGCCTGGGCCGACGCGGCGTTGCGCTGGGGCACCGTCATCGCGTTCCACTGCGCCGCCGACCAGTCGTTGGCCGCGGCGAACGAGAGGGTCGGGAAGTCGTTCTCGAAGGCTCGCCGCAGGAGTGGTCCGCCGGAATCGCCCTGGCACGCGTCGACGCCGACGAAGTTCGTCGACGGGGTGGCCGTGAGGTCGAAGATCCCGATGCAGAGCATGTCGTCGGCACGGAACTCGCCGGGGTAGCGCTGGGCGCAGGTCGGGTCGGCGAGGCGCTCCATCGTGGTGCCGCCCCCGAAGCGCATCACGTTCGGGGCGCTCGGGGAGGTCTCGCTCGTGAGCCCCCAGCCGGCGACGTAGGTGTCGACGCCGTCGGTCGCGCCCGTCTCCGGGCCCCAGGCATCGGGGTTGCCGGACGACTCGGGGAGGTTCTCACCGGCGGACGCGACCGGCTTCACGACGGCGGACTCGTACTGCGCCGGCAGCGGCCCGTCGAGCGTGAGGATCGCGAGGTCGTAGTAGAAGTGGTCGGTGCCGAGGCCGAGCTGCTGGATGTCGGCCTGCTTGTGGAGGCTGATGCCGGCGACGTGCTTGCGCACGCCGACGCGTCGCGCGATCTCCTCGGCCGAGCAACCGGAGCCGCCGGCCTGCGCGCAGAGGGAAGCCTGGTCGATGAGGACGTCGATCGAGTCGGCGGTCGCCTGGTTCGGCCCGGCCGGATCGATGCAGTGCGCGGCCGTGAGCACCCGGGCCGGCTGGGGACTCGCGCCGTCGGTACCACGGGAGATCAGCGTGCCGCCACAGAACTGCGACTGGGCGCCCTCGGCGCGGGCGACGATCGCGACGGTCCACGGGTAGTCACCGTCGCGGACCGAGAAGGCCTTGTTGTTGGTCGCAGCACCGGTCTGCCCCGAGACCACGGCGAGCGCCGGTTGGGGTCCGGCAAGCACACCCGCGACGAGGGTCACGAAGGCGGCGAGGAGGATCTGGATGGGGGAGTAGCGAGACACGAAGCGGCGCCTTAGGAGAAATCGGCAACTCTCCCCCGGAACTGAAGGTTCGCCGACGGATGTGTGGCTCCTGTGAGGGGCGCGGACGTTGGGGGAGGGACAGGGAGTGTCCGTTTATCGGCGACGGCGATGGCGCCCGGCTTGCCGCGGTGGCCGTACGTCCGAGCAGGAACGGGACGACGGGCCGCGAACGCACGCGCACGCCCGGGGGTTCGGCCGGACCGCAGCGGCTCCGCGTGCACGACACCGCGCGCCGGCATCCCGGTACGCTCGCGCCGTGAGCGAAGCCACCGACCGCCCCGTCGACCTCGAAGGCCTCCTGGCACAGGAGCGCGACCGAGCGGTGCAGGTGGCGCTCGCCGAGGACCTCGGCGCCGGCGACGTGACCGCCCTCGCCACGATCCCCGAAGGCAGCACGGCCACGGCCCGGATCGTGCAGAAGGCCCCGGGCGTCCTCTCCGGACTCGACTGCGCCGTCGCCGCGCTGCGCGCCTGCGATCCGGACGTGCGCATCGAACTGCTCACGGGCCCGGGCACCTGGCGAGAGGGCGGACCGGTCCTGCAGGCGCGCGGTGACGCTCGCGCCCTGCTCGCCGGCGAACGCACGGCCCTCAACTTCCTCCAGCAGCTCAGC
>JAURVW010001364.1 GCA_030655275.1 Solirubrobacteraceae bacterium | reverse complement strand
AAAACTCAGGCTGCTGCAACTGCCCGGGCTAGCATCTCATCCGTGATTTCGCCATCCGCCTGACATCCGAGCTCGCTACCGATAGTCCGCTTCAAAAAGTCTTCAAGCTCAGCATCACTCCACTCATACAACGGGCGATGCTTGCCAACCGCCGCTTCAAGCTTTCCTACCCTTGCTCGAATGTTCATTTGCCTGCCGCCTTTTCCAACGCCTCAAGTCGCTTGGTCAGTTCGTCCACTTCCTTCAGACGTGCCACGCTGCCCAACCCTGTCAACAGCGCGCCGGCCTGCCCTGGTGCCAGCAATCCATCAGCAACAGCGCGCACGATTGCCTCGCCCTGCTCAGTCAGCGATGCGCCGTCGACGAGCTCTAGCGTGACAGTCGCCTCGACGGGCTTCACAGGCGGGAGCACGCGCTCAAGCAGCAGGCGCGCAGCCTGGGTATCGCCGCCCCGCGCCTTGTCCACCAACTGCGCAATGATCTCGGGGAGGTGTTCAGAGATCGCAGCGCGAAGCCTGCCCGTCTCAGACGGTCCCGGTGGGCGCCCCTTCGGGTTCCCGGATTGACCTGGCTGCCATACGCTTGCGCTTTCTTTTTTCGACATCTGTTCTTTTCCTGTTATTTCACTCGGTAGGCGGGCAATTGCAAGTGCTCTTATCGGGCTCTGGACTCACCATGTGCACGTCGATGAACTTGGTTGCATGAACTCCGTGCTTCTCGAAATAGCTGTTCTTCGCAGTCTGCCGTGCAGAGTCGCAATCGCTCCCGGCGTGAATAACCAAGCAGTATTCAACGCACTGCGAAGGTGCCTTTGCTTCGAGTGCTTCCATGCGTGATTTAAGCGTTGCCATTCTTTACCCCTTTTCATGTTGTCGACCTGCCTTTGCAGGGGAACGAGGACGATCCGCGTTACACATGGCGCGTCCTTCGGTATCTCATTCACATTCGGATGGTAGTGCGGTAAAGGCTCTACATGGCAAAGGCCTGAGCCTTTGAGAGAGATAACCTCTAGGGCGCTAAGCCGACTCTTCATTGTGTGCATGTTTCCTTTTCCCAGCCAGGGCAATGCTGTTT
>JAURVW010001346.1 GCA_030655275.1 Solirubrobacteraceae bacterium | reverse complement strand
CCCAGCGCCGCTACCAATGGGTCAGCCGCTCCTTCATGGGCCAGGGCCAGCAGGACGTCTTCGGCAAGCGTGAGGAAGATTTTCTGCCCGAGCCGCTGGCGAGCCGCGCCATTGCGGAAAAGCAGCTCGCGCTCGTCACCGGCGAGCCCCGCAGCTGGACCACGGAGGTCTCCGAGGACGGCGTCGTGCGCATCATGCAGGTGCGCGTCGAGCCCACCCGCGACGCCGCGGGCGTCATCAACGGCCTGATCGGCGGCGCCATCGACGTCACCACCGACAAGCAGGCCGAGGACACGGTGCGGGCCAGCGAGCGCATGCTGCGCGAGGTGCTGGACAATCTCTTCGCCTTCGTGGGCGTGCTCGACACCCAGGGCCGCATGATCGAGGCCAACCGCGCCCCCCTGGAGGCCGCCGGCATCGAGCGCGCCGACGTGATCGGCAGATATTTCTGGGACTGCGCCTGGTGGAAGAATTCCGCCGCCATGCAGGACCGCCTGCGCGACACGGTGGAGCGCGTGCGCGAGGGCGCGACCCTGCGCTACGACGCCACCATGGCGGTGTCGGGCGACCGCTCCATCACGCTCGACCTCCAGATCGCCCCGATCCGCAACGAATCCGGCGAGATCATCCGGCTCGTCGCCAGCGGCGCCGACATCACCTGGCGCAAGAACGCCGAGCGCGACCTCCAGACCGCGCTGGTGCGCACCGAACTGGCGCTGGAGGCCGGCCAGACCGGCGTCTGGGAATGGGACATGGCCAGCGGCGAGCTCGTCTGGGACGCGCGCATGCGCCATCTCTTCGGCGTCAGCGCCGACACGCCCCTGACCTTCGGGGCGCTCGAGACCCTGATCCACCGCGAGGACGTGCTCAAGACCCGCGAGGCCACGGCCGCCGCCACGGATCCGGCGGGCGACGGCGAATATGACGTCGAGTTCCGCCATGCCGAGCGCGGCCCCGACGCCAACGACCAGTGGATCGCCATGCGGGGCCGCTCGATCTTCGAGGACGGCCGCGCCGTCCGCATGATCGGCATCGGCCGCGACATCACCGAGCGCAAGCAGCGCGAGGCCCATGTCCACATGCTGATGCGCGAGATCGCCCACCGCTCCAAGAACATGCTGGCGGTCATCCAGGCCATGGCCCGGCAGACCGCGACCGCGGGCGGCACCGCCAAGGAATTCGAGACCCGCTTCACCGCCCGGCTCGAGGCGCTGGCGGGCTCGCAGGACCTGCTCGTCATGCAGGACTGGCACGGCGCCTCGATCACCGATCTCGCCCGCTCGCAGCTGGTCCATTATTCCGACCTGATCGGCTCGCGCATCACGGTCTCGGGCCCCGAACTCCTGCTCAAGCCCGAGGCCGCCCAGAACATCGGCCTGGCGCTGCACGAGCTTTCCACCAACGCGGCGAAATATGGCGCGCTGTCGGGCCCTTCCGGGCAGGTGCGCCTCGCCTGGGAGCTCGACAACCAGGGTCCCGACGGGGCGGGCGCCGACGACGCCGTGCTGCGCATGGTCTGGGAAGAGACCGGCGGCCCGCCCGTCTCGCCGCCGTCGCGCGAGGGTTTTGGGCACAAGGTGCTGAAGCGCATCGCCGCCCACGCGCTGGAGGGCCGGGTGACGCTGGATTTCGCCCCCGACGGCCTCGTCTGGCGGCTCGAAATCCCCACCTCCTACATCGTCCGCCAGCGCACGCCCGGCGAGAAACAGGCGGACGCCCGGACGGACGCGGCGGACGGCATGGCCCCCGCCCATTCCCTGAGCGCGCTCGGCCCCGCCCCCAACAACGGCCACATCTGACCGCAGCCCGCCCGCGCGCCACGTCCGCAATGCGACGCCGCGCGCGGGTTGCGGGCCCCGTTATCATGTGGTTAAGCTTTCGACGCCCGGCAATTTGCGCCGCGGCGCCGTCGCGTCCGTTGCGCCGGTTTCAGACCGTTTTTTCAGCCGTCCCTTTTCTCCCAGTTCATTGCCCGGACTCCCATGCAGCCCCTCAGGCTTCCCCCGCGCCTCGGAATCGTCCTCCCGGTCCGCAACGGCGCGGCTTTTCTGCGCGACGCGCTCGACAGCCTCTTCGGCCAGACCTTTGCGGACTTCGAGCTGGTGGTGGTGGACGACGGCTCGACCGACGCCACCCCAAAATCCTGGGCGCGGTCGCGGACCCGCGCCTGCGCGTCCTCGCCAATCGCGGCGCGGGCCTGGTGGACGCGCTCTCGACCGGGCTCGCCGCCACCGCCGCCCCGCTCGTCGCCCGGATGGACGCAGACGACATCGCCCTGCCGTCCCGCCTCGAACGCCAGATCGCCTTTCTGGACGCCAATCCCGGCGTCGCCCTGGTGGGCGCGCAGGTCGCCCATATGGACGCGGGCGGCCGCCCGACCGGCCATGTCTCGTCCTTCCCGACCGCCCCGGCCCGCATCGCCGAGGCGCTGATGACGCGCGGCTGCGTGCTGCGCCACCCCACCGTCATGGCGCGCCGCCCCGCGCTCGACGCGGTCGGGGCCTATCGCCGCGTCGTCGAGGGGGCGGAGGATTACGATCTCTGGCTGCGTCTGTCGGAACGCGCGGCGCTCGCCAACCTGCCCGACGTCCTGCTGCGCTACCGCATCCACGACGCGCAGGTCTCGCACGGCATCAACTGGCGCCAGCGCTTCGCCCATGATCTCGCGCTGGTGGCGGCCCGCGCCCGCCGTCGCGGCGAACCCGACCTCGCC
>JAURVW010001327.1 GCA_030655275.1 Solirubrobacteraceae bacterium | reverse complement strand
CGAAGGTTTCGAAGGTGCCCTGCACGATGCCCTGGCTGCCGATGTAGATCCAGCTGCCGGCCGTCATCTGGCCGTACATAAAGAGGCCGGCGCGGTCGAGCTCGTTGAAGTGCTCCCAGTTGGCCCACTTCGGCACCAGGTTCGAGTTGGCGATGAGCACGCGCGGCGCGTTGGCGTGCGTCTTGAACACGCCCACCGGCTTGCCCGACTGGATCAGCAGCGACTCGTCGTCTTCCAGGTTGCGCAGCGACTCGAGGATCTGGTCGTAGCAGGCCCAGTTGCGCGCCGCGCGGCCGATGCCGCCGTAGACCACCAGATCCTGCGGGCGCTCGGCCACCTCGGCGTCGAGGTTGTTCTGCAGCATGCGGTAGGCGGCTTCGGTGAGCCAGCTCTTGCAGTTGAGCGTGCTGCCGCGCGGCGCGCGGATCACGCGGGTCGGGTCGTGGCGCGGATCGGCGGGCGCGGCGTTGATGAATTTGTCTTGTGCGTTCATGGTCGATGCTCCTTGACGTGACTGGGGAGGATGTTCGTGAGGGCAGCCGGCAGGTCGGCCGCAAGAGCCCACAGCCGCATCGCCTCAATGTCGGGTGCGAGGTAACGGTCGCGCTCGAGGTAGGCGACCTGTGCGCGGATCTTCGTGAACTCGGCCTCGACGAGGGGCGAACTTTTCAGGCCCCGCTTCAGCTCGATGCCCTGCGCCGCGCACATCGCCTCGATGCCGACGACGACCGCCGTGTTGTTCACCATGTCGCCGAGCCGGCGCGCCGCGAAGGTCGCCATCGACACGTGGTCTTCCTGGTTGGCCGAGGTCGGCAGGCTGTCGACGCTGGCCGGGTGCGCGAGCGATTTGTTCTCCGACGCGAGCGCGGCGGCCGTCACCTGCGCGATCATGAAGCCGGAGTTGAGACCGCCGTCGTGCACCAGGAACGGCGGCAGCCCCGACAGGCCGGTGTCGAGCAGCAATGCGATGCGGCGCTCGGCGATGGCGCCGATCTCGGAAATGGCCAGCGCGAGGATGTCGGCCGCGAACGCGACCGGCTCAGCGTGGAAGTTGCCGCCGGAGATCACTTCACCGGTGTCGGTGAACACCAGCGGGTTGTCCGACGCGGCGTTCGCTTCGATGACCAGCACGCGCGCCGCGTGCGTCATGTTGTCGAGGCACGCGCCCATCACCTGCGGGATGCAGCGGATCGAATACGGGTCCTGCACGCGGCCGCAATCAGGGTGCGAGGGCACGATCTCACTGCCGTCGAGCAGCTCGCGCACCGCGCCTGCCACGGCCATCTGGCCCGGCTGGCCGCGCGCGGCGTGGATGCGCGCATCGAAGGGCTTGATCGACCCTTGAGCGGCTTCGAGCGACAGCGCGCCGGACATGAGCGCCGAGGCGAACACGTTCTCGGCGCCGAACAGGCCGGCCAGCGCGAGCGCGGTCGTCACCTGCGTGCCGTTGAGCAGCGCCAGGCCTTCGTTGGGGCCGAGCACGAAGGGGTCGAGGCCGATCGAGCGCATTGCCTCGGCGCCGCTCACCGTCTTGCCTTCGGCCGTGGTTGCCTCGCCTTCGCCGATCAGCACGCAGGCCATATGCGCCAGCGGCGCGAGATCGCCCGAGGCGCCGACCGAACCCTTGCACGGAATCGACGGCGTGATGCCGGCGTTGAACAGCGCCAGCAGCGCATCGACCAGCGCGGGCCGCACGCCCGAATGCCCGCGCGCC
>JAURVW010001321.1 GCA_030655275.1 Solirubrobacteraceae bacterium | reverse complement strand
CAACCCTCGTGGGCTCCGATTGCCACGAATAGCGTCGTGAACGGAGCCCACGACCGCCCCACCCACCGGCGCCGGCGCCGCAAGGCCCGTCTCTTCACCAGCCAGCTCAGGTCCGCCCGCGCCCTCGGTGCGGAACGAACGCCCGCGTCCCGAACCCAATCCCCGAACACCGTGCAGACGCACGCCTCGGGACCAGGGGGCTCAGCTTCAACCCTGTCGGCCTCGCAACCGACGCCGCATCGACCCGGGCGCCGCTGCACCGTCGCCCGGGTCGATGCGGCGTAGCCGGGTCGGCCGTCGCCCGGCCCGTTCCGCCGTCACCCGTTCCGCCGTCGCCCGGCCCGGCCCGTTGTCGACCGGCGCCGCCGGGCCTCAATCATCGAGAGAGCCCCCGGCCCTCAGCCGCCGAGCCCCCGGCCCTTAGCCGCCTGCCGCCGCCGCGGCCTGCCACCGGCCCTCAGTCGTCGAGCGACCCGCCGGTCAGGCCGCGCAACCCGGGAACCACGCGCCGGCCCGCGATCGGGACGAGGTCGACCTCGCGCTCGATGCCCGGTTCGAAGCGCACGGCGGTGCCGGCGGGCACGTCGAGGCGCAAGCCCCAGGCGGCGTCGCGGTCGAACTCGAGACCGGCGTTGGCCTCGGCGAAATGGAAGTGCGAGCCGACCTGGATGGGTCGATCGGCGGCGTTGACGATCAGGAGGGTCGTCACCGGTGCGCCGGCGTTGAGGGTGAGCATGCCGTCGCCGACGATCACCTCTCCGGGGATCACCTTGCTCACGACACCACCTCGTCCGTCGGCATTGAAGGCGTCTTGCCGAGGATCACCTTGCTCGTGACCACGCCGCGCGAGTACGCCGTTGGACCTGACCCAGGGATGACGCGGCTCATACGATCGGCTCGTGGATCGTGACGAGCTTCGTGCCGTCCGGGAAGGTCGCCTCGACCTGCACGTCGTGGATCATCTCGGGGATGCCGTCCATCACGTCGTCGCGGGAGAGGACGGACCGGCCGGCCGACATGAGGTCGGCGACGGTGCGCCCGTCGCGCGCACCCTCCATCACGAAGGAGGTCAGCAGAGCGACGGCCTCGGGATGGTTGAGCTTGAGCCCGCGGGCCTGTCGATCTCGCGCGACGATCGCCGCCACGTGGATCATCAGGCGCTCCTGCTCGCGTCCGGTGAGCTTCATGCCTGCAACCCTACGGACGGCCCGAGCGGCGCACGTTGTCCAACGGTCGAAAGATGAGCCGACATCAGACGGCGATGAGCTCGCGGACCTGACTCTCCTGCACGTCGGCCGTGGCGCCGGCGGCGATGATCTCGCCGTGCTCCATGACGGCGTAGTGGTCGCCGATCGACAACGCGAACTCGAGGTGCTGCTCGACGAGCAGGATGGCGAGCCCGGACGCCTTGTTCATCGCGGCGATCGCGTCTTCGATCTCCATGATGATCGACGGCTGGATGCCCTCGGTCGGCTCGTCGAGGAGCACGAGCTTGGGCCGCGTGATGAGCGCGCGCGCGATCGCGAGCTGCTGCTTCTGGCCGCCGGAGAGGAACCCGGCGTCGCGATCGAGGATCGGCACGAGACGCGGAAAGAGATCGAGCGCCTCGTCGATCGCCGACTGCTGACGATGCTCGGTCGCCTCGAGGACCACCTTCAGGTTGTCGCGGACCGACAGCTGCGGAAAGCCCTCGCGGCCCTGGGGCACGTAGGCGATCCCGCGCTTCACGCGCTGGCTCGGCGTCATGCCGGTGATGTCCTCGCCCTCGAAGTGGACGGTGCCACCGAAGGTCTTCATCACGCCCATCGTCGCCTTCATCAGCGTCGACTTGCCCACGCCGTTGCGGCCGAGCAGCACGACGAGGCTGTCCTTCTTCACCT
>JAURVW010001309.1 GCA_030655275.1 Solirubrobacteraceae bacterium | reverse complement strand
TGAACGAGGGGCGCGTGCCTTTGCGGGTGT
Organism: Solirubrobacteraceae bacterium; assembly: GCA_030655275.1. GTDB lineage: Bacteria > Actinomycetota > Thermoleophilia > Solirubrobacterales > Solirubrobacteraceae > JAGIBJ01. The sequence goes on along the minus strand of JAURVW010001309.1, from coordinate 5,913 downwards.
CGGCGAGCAACGTGAACTGGCTCACCACGAGGATGCGACCCCCGGCGTCGCCGACGTTCCGGCTCATGCGGCCGTCGTCGCCTGAGAAGATCCGCAGCCCGCGGATCTTGTCGGCCATCTTGCGGGCCGTCGCCTCGTCGTCGCCCTTCGCGACGCCGAGCAGGACGAGGACTCCGGGCCCGATCTCGCCGGTCGGCTCGTCTTCGCCGACGACGCGCACCGCTGCCCGCTCGACCCGTTGCACGACCGCCTTCATGCGGCCATCACAGCAGGTCGAGCGGGACGCAGCCCTAGGGCCGGACGGTGGCGGTGAACGTGGCCGACTGCGTCACGGTGCCGGTGCGGCTGAGCTGGACCGAGAAGGCCAGCTTGAGCTTCTTCGCCTTGCGAAGGGTCTTCAGCTGGGTCGGGGTGAGCGGCAGCGAGAGCTTGGCGCTCTTCCCGCCCGCGATGGTGGTCGTCCGGACGGCGAACGCCTTCGACCCGTTCTTCGTCGACACCCGCAGCTTGCACCGGATGACGCCGGGCAGGCAGGTCGCTACGCCCTTCGTGGTGATCGTGCCCTGGCGCTTCTTGACGACGAGCTTCAGGCCCTGGCCGTCGACCTTCAGCGTGCCGGGGAGGCGAGGCGTAGGGGTCGGGCGTGGCGTGGGCGTCGGGCGGAGCGTCGGATCGACCGTCGGGACCGGGGCCACCGTCGGGACCGCCGCAGGCGTCGGCGTGGGCGTGGGCGTGGGCTCCGAAGTAGGCGTCGGCGTCGGGGTCGGCGTCGCAGCCGGCGCGGCTTGGACCTTGTAGCGGTACAGATCCCGCCCCGCATCGGCGTCGCCCGTCAGCGCCTCACTGGTGGCGACGATGACTGTTCTCGTGTCGGTCGACGGCCCCACGAGCGATTGGCCCGCGGGCGCGCCAATCGGCAACCCCGCGGAGACGAGCTCGCTGACGCCCGTGGCGAGGTCGTGGCGGTAGACGTCGTCGGCCGCGTCGGTGTCGGCGGGCGACTCCGGGCCGGACGTGGTGTAGAGGAAGCCGCCCGCGATCTGCGGCACCGTCGACACGGTCTGCAGGTCCAAGGGCAGCGGGGCCGACGCGCCGACCGGGGCCGTGGTGACGAGCGTGGGCGCCGCTCCGTCCTTGGCGTAGTACACGTCGGCGGTGGCATCGGTGTCGGCAGCGACCTCCCTGCCGTTCGTGACCCAGGCCACGTCGCTGCAGTCCGCGCCGACGGCGAGGGGCGTTGCGGACGAACCGGCCGTCCCGGCGCCGGAGCTCAGGCGCGTCGTGCCGGTCGGGGTGGCGCGGTAGACGTCGACCGAGCCGGAGTCGCCGTCGCCACCGAGATTCTTGGTGGTGGTGAAGACCACGGCACCGTCGTCGCAAACCTTCAGCAGCTGGTGCGACGCGCCGGAGCTCCCGGAGCCGGTGAGGAGCGTGGGGAACGCCTGTCCCGAGGCCCGGTAGAGGTCGGGCGTCCCGGCGACGTCGTTCGCCGGGTCGAACGACTCATCGGTCGCGAGGACCACGTGGGTCCCGTTCGGTGAGATGCCCGCGAAGACGGTGTTCGTGGCCGTGCTGCCAACGTTCGCGAACGTGGGCGAACGCACCGCCGAGAAGCCATCCGATGCTGACGCGACGAACACGTCCCAGCCGCCCGCGTCGTCGTTCGGAAAGCCCGGCTGCGCGTCGGGCGACTCCCAGATCACCTGCGCTCCGCTACTGCCGACGCCCGTCGCCGTGCCGTACGCGGCTCCGCGCGTCGCCAGCTGCAGCCCGCCCGCCCGCCAGACGTAGACGTCCGGCACGCCGGACTGGGTGTCGTCGGGCGTCAGGGCCTCCTGGGTGTTGAAGACGAACGCGGACCCGTCGGCGGCGACATCGATGCTGCTCGGCTGGACCCCGACGGCCGAACCACCGTTGTCGGTCAGGAGCGTGGTCGCGCCGCCACCCGTGGGAGCGAGGTAGAGATCGGTTGCGCTGTCGAGGTCGGCGGCGGTCAGCTTGAGGGCAGTGCGGAGGACGACGCTGCCGTTGGCCAGCACGCGAACCGTGGCGGCGTCGAGCTGGCCGGGGGAGGTGCTGCCCGTGGTGATGAGCCGGATCGTCCCGGCCTCGTTCACGTAGAGGTCGAGGGAGCTGTCGGTGTCGGTCGGCACGAGGGCGTCCACGGAGGAGAAGGCGACGATCGAGCCGTCGGCCGAGGCGCCGAGGAACGTAGCGTCCGTCGCGCCCGCGCCGGTGAGCGGCGCGCTGCCGTCGAGCACCGAGAGCGCGCTGGCGGCCGGCGGCGCGAGGAGAACGGCCGCTGAGACGGCGAGGAGAGCGCGGAGCATCGCGGCAGCCTACCGGCGGCGATTCGCCACGTTTCTGAACAATCGGCGGACGTCGGAGGCGGAACCAGGGTCGGGGTCGATTCGCCTGGCACCGCCACGGCATTCCACCCCGACTTCGCCGGCACGCCTCCGCCCGAGAAGCCGGGGTCGATTCGCCTGGCATCGCCACGGCATTCCACCCCGACTTCGCCGGCCTCAGACCACGTACGTGCCCACGAGCGCGGCCGCGATCACGATGCCCGTCGACCAGGCGATCGCGAGGGAGGTGAGGCCGCGGTCGAGGTCGAAGCCGTGGCCGATCACGAGGGCATTGATGCCGCAGGGCATCGCGGCCTGGAGCATGAAGGCGCGGGGCTCGTCGGGCAGGACGAGCACGAGGACGGCGAAGAGTGCCGGCGCCACGACGATCCTCAGGCCCACGATGAGCGCGACGGCCTGCCGGGGCGGACGGACGGCGTCGTCGGAGCGCAGGCGCTGGAGGGTCGCGCCGACCGCGAAGAAGCCGAGCGGCAAGATCCCGTAGACCGCGTAGGTCGCGAGGTCGAAGAGCCAGTCGCCCACCCAGTGGCCCGGCACGATCAGCCCGATCGCCAGCGCTGGGAGCGCCGGGGCGCGGCGCAGGACCGTCACGAGCTTCTGGCCGACGTGCCGGTCCTCGTGCACGCCTGCAAACGCGCCGGCGATGAACGGCGCGACGAGCAGCGCCATGGGTTGCGAGATGAAGGAGTCCCACGCGACGGCCTGCGGGAACTCGTCGCGGCCGAGCAGCGTGATCGCGACCGGCAGCCCGAGGTAGCCCGTGTTCGCGAGGATCACGCTGAGCACGACCGCGCCCTGCTGCTTGCGCGTGAGGCCGAGCCGTCGCGACGCGACCTGCCACGCGAGGACCCCGATGATCGCGATCATCGCGTACCCACCGAGCAGGCCGACGAACGTCGCGAGGGTCAACTCCAGCCGCGAGGCGAACGCGAACGCGATCACCGGCAGCAGCACGAAGAGGACGAGATCGAGCGACGCCGTGACGAACGCGTCGGTGCGGTCGGTCGTGCGCCGGGCCTGGACGCCCGCGATCATCGCGACCACCACGGCCGCGGCGATCAGGATCACAGGCTGCGGAGGGCCTCGGCGGCCTGTTCGGGCGCGACGGTCGTGATGTCGAGGCCGGTGCCGAGCTCCACGCCGCCGGTCGCCGCCAGCACGGGCAGCAGCTCGATCCGCCAGCTCGTGCGCTCGGCGCCGCTGACCGCCGTGCGTACCCAAAGGTTGAACGGCGGCGTGGCGCCGAAGCGAGCCGTGAGGCGGCGCAGCGCGTCGAACAGCATCGCCGCGCCGATCGACTCGGGCTCGTCCTCGAACCGCAGCGCAGCGCGCCGCGGCAGGATCGTGAGGTGGTAGGCGCCGCGCGAGGCCCAGGGCGCGATGAGCACGCAGTCGTCGTCGACCGCGACCACCCGGTGCCCGCGCCGCACCTCCTCCTGGAGGTAGTCGGCGGTGAGGTTGCCGCCCATGGTCTGCAGCGTGTAGGCCTCGGCCCGCTCACGCTCGCGGGCCATCGCCGCCGGCACGCTCGGGAGCACGACGAGCTGGGCGTGCGTGTGGGGCTGCGACGCACCGGCCTCGGCGCGCTCGTTCACGATCAGGTGCCGCGCGGGCGCACCGGCGTGGGCACGTAGCCGCGACTGCCACATCGCCACGACCCGCTCGAGCTGCGCCAGCGGCAGCGCCCCGAGGCTCCCGGTCGCGGTCGGGGCCTGCACGATCACCTCGTGGTGACCCGTCGCCGGGCTCGAGAGGAACAGCGCCGGGACGGCCTCTGGCTCGGCCGGCGGGGCGTCCGGCACGAGGAGCGGAAACGCGTTGGGCACCACGCGCGTGACCCAGCCCGGGCCATCCGCCGGTCCGCCGCCGGGGCGATCCGCGGCGAGCTCCGGCGGGGTCTGCGCCTCATGCCCTTCGAGGAACGGATCGCGCTGCGGGTCGACGGGCGGCGCGGGCGCGACCTCCACGATCCCGCCCGGCCGCGAGCTGCGCCCGCCGGCGACGATCGTGCGGTGCCCGTCGAACGGGCTCGTGCGGAGTTCGTGGTCGCTCATCGCCGGCTCACGTCGCGTACTTGGCGATGTCGGCGGTGAGCTTGTCGACCGATTCGTACGGCCCGAGGTGCACGAACGGCTTGCCGCCATCCGGGCCGTAGAAATAGGTCTTGGGGATGTTCGACACGCCCGTGACGCTCTTGTTGATCTGCTCGTCCGGATCGAGGATCGACGGATACGGCAGGAAGAACTGCGAGGCCAGGTACTGCTCGGTCTTCGTGCGGCTGGTGCGGGTCGCGACCCCGAGGAAGACCGTCTTGCCGCGCTGCGCGAGCGCGACCCGCTGGAACACGGGCAGCTCCTTCTTGCACGGCGCGCACCACTCGCCCCAGAGGTTCACGACGACCGGGCGGCCCTTCAGCGTCGCGAGGAGCCGGCCCAGCTCCTTCTGCGCCGCATCGCCGTCGCCCGGCAGCAGCACGTTGGCCTGCTTCTCGACCGCGCGATCAGCCGGGCGCAGCGCCGGCGGCGTGGTGGCGAGCGCAGTCTCGACCGCGGCTTGGCTCAGCTTCGGCGGGATCTCGGCGTCGGAGCCACCGCACCCGGCCAGCGCGGCCACCAGCACGATCGCGACGGCGCTGGTCGTACTCGCGAGCGCCCGCGCGAGGCGCAGGCGCGAGCTGGGCTGGACGGTCGGGCGCACGGCCAGAGCCTGACAGACCGCCGGGCACGCCCCGCCCCTCGGGCGCGCGGCCACCCTGTCCAGGCCCTGGGTTGGCGATGCACCGAAGCTGCGATAGACTGCTCGGCAGTTGCCCCGGCCTGTCGCCGAGGCGCCGTGCTCTCTGCTCCGGCAGGCACGAGAACTCTGGATCACGGCGATCCATCCCTTCCCCGCCGTCACCCCTCATCGCTCCTCGGCGCATGCTGGTCGCATGTGCCCAACGGCCAGTCACGGCCGTCCCGCAGCGCCGCTCTCCCTGCTCGTGACCGTTTCGTCCTCTCTCCCTCTCTGGACCGCGCGTGCCTAACGCCGCCCCTCTCGCCGACGTCCCGTCGGAAGCCGAACTGGCCCTCGCCACGGAATTCATCCGTGAGCCCGTCCTCCTCGGGGACGAAGACGCCTCCGTCGCCCTGGCGCGCGGCACGGCTCGTCGCCGTGCCATCGACCAGGCCCTCGCCGAACAGAGCGAGGGCCTCCCCGCGCCGTCGACGGCGTGGCGCCGTCGCTGGTCGCTCCTGCTGGGCCTCGAGCGGATGCTGTCGGTCGACGAACCGATCCTCGCCGACGGGTCCACCACCCTCGGCCCGCACCAGGTCGACGCGCTCTCCGGCACGCTGACCGCCCTCCTCACCGAGAACCAGGCCTCCAGCGCCTTTGCGCTCACCGAGAACCCGCTCGACAAGCCCATCAAGGGCGAGGGCCCGAGCGGCAAGGAGCCCCGGCAGGGCCGCGGCGACGCCGGCGACGCGCCCAAGAACGGCGGCGCCAAGACCGCCCGCGCCTCCGACGCACCGGGCGCCGACGCGCCGAAGGGCCGGACCGGCGG